>PCSG01000011.1 GCA_002772195.1 Desulfobacterales bacterium CG23_combo_of_CG06-09_8_20_14_all_51_8
GGCCGCCATCAACAATTTTTCCATGCAGACCTATTTCTACCTGATTCACTTCCAATACCTGGGATTCCGCTATCACGGCTGGTCCAAGCAGCCGGATCTGTTGACCATCGAACAGATGATGGAAAAGACCTTGGGATTTATTTTGGGCCATTGCCGGTTCAAAATTTTAGTCGCCAGCCGGACAGATGCCAAAGTGTCGGCCCGGCATTGCGCTTTTGAACTGTTTCTCCGCGATCCCCAGGATCCTGAAAAACTACTGACCGATTTGAACCTGAATCTGCCGGGTAATATCCGAATTCTAAAAATTGAGGAAAAGGACAAAAACTTCAACATCATCAACGGCCCCAAAATAAAGGAATACCTCTATCTGTTTTCTTTTGGTAAAAAATGCCACCCCTTTTGCGCGCCGCTGATGAGCTGTTTCCCCTATGGCCTGGATATCGGATTAATGCAATCCGGTGCGCTCCTGTTTAAAGGAACCCATCATTTCATAAGGTACTGCACCCAACCCGGATCGGGGACCAAGTTTGAACGGGAGATTCTGGAAAGCAGGATCACGGAAAACACCCTGTTTACAGCCAGTTTTTTCCCGGCTGAAAGTTACGTGTATATCATCCGGTCAAAAGGATTTCTGAGATATCAGGTGCGCCTGATCATGGGACAGCTATTAAGCCTCGGCCGGGGGGAAATCAGCCTGGAGGACATCCGGGAATCCTTGACAGGAAACGATCATCGCCCTCTCCGGCATATTGCTCCGGCATCTGGCCTGATATTAAATAAAATTTCCTTTAAAACATAAATTCAAAACTGGCATACAACAGTGTGTCTTTTTCATCGGTTTTCTCAGGTGCCCCATAAAGTCCGCCAAATATTGTCTCTGTATATTCCCGGTCAATATACTGATACCCGGTCCTGAACTGCAGCATTTTTTCCACAAGGGGCTGGACCCAGTAGAGTTCCCACGCACTGCCGCGCGTGTTCAATTTCTGATACGGATCTGAGGCAGCAACATTGAGTCCTACCCAGTATTCAGATCCTTTAAAATATTCCAGCCCGATTTTGGGGTTTCTGAAGCTATCGGAGTCGACATTATAACGAAGGCCGGTATAAAATGCCCAGCCGGATTCTGAATCCTGATTATCTGATGAAACCAGATAAAGACTGGCAGCATCTTCAAAACCAGGCACCTTGGATAGGTCCAGCGGCTGCCCTTGAGCATCTTCAGCATAAATCTGATCACCGTTCGGGCGAGCTTTGCTCCATGAGACGGATGCAAAAAAGTCAACAGGCCCCTCGAATAGCCGATCATTATTTAATTGTACGGTATATTTATCAACATAACCGAGTTCCTGAGGAAAAATTAATTTAGCCACAAAAGGCGGTTGACCGGTAAGCTTTCTTATTGTGTTAATGCTATCAGCAGCTTCCCTTATTAAATCGTCCCCGGTTGGTCTAATATTGTCCACCCTCAGCCACTGAAGCGCAAAAGCTGAGTTGTCAATAAAGGAGAGATTTGAATTCAACTGAACCACATAAAAATCGATATCTTCAAGCCCTTCCGGATCTTTTTGGAATGGATACATATCCGTTTCATCTTCACTTCTGGCATAGACCAGATTCAAGGATGAAAACAGCGGGTTTTCGGTGTAAACCGTAAAAGCAGCGCCATCGGATTCCGCATTGAAGGCGAGATCCGGGTATGATGTCTGGCTCGGCCGGTTATAGCGGTAACGGGTCAGATACCCATCGGAAGTCGGCAGCCGGCCGAAGGTCATATTCAAATGACGATCCAGCCATTCGGGACGATAATCGACGTAAGCGCGCTTCACTTTGACTCCGGTATCGGAAGGAGTGTTTGAATAAGAAAAGTCGGAGCTTCGGATGGATTCCGGCGAATTCCAGGTGCCCCAGAGCTTATACATGGTCATTGTCGCGTTAAACCGGAGTTCATCTGCGGGTTCAGCGGAAAATTTCAGGTCAAAATAGTTGACAAAAGCGTTGTCGTATTGGTCGTCCGTTGAGCCGGTCCCCAAAATATCGTCCCGCTGAAGGTCATAATAAGAGGACCTGAGATACACTTCGTTGCCGAGCTTATATTTTTCAATTACTCCGGTGTCTTTTATGGATTGCTTGTATACAAAGGCAAGGTTGCTTTTCAGCGTGTCAATCTCTTCGCTCTGCTCAGACACCTGATCCGTTAGGTCATTAATTTATTTTTGAAGCTTATCGTCCTGCACACCATCGTTTTCTTGAGCCAGCAATCCTCCGGGGAAACAAACAAAAAATATGACCATTCCGACCTATAAAAATCTTTTAAGATTCAGCATGAATACCTCCCGATTAAAATGATCATCTAAAATTTTAGTTCCAAAGACCTATTCCCTCGGCACGATGATTCCCTGCATTTTCAAGAAGGAATTCCAGAATCTGCTTTTTCTGCCGGGGGTTTTCCCAGGGTATATTTCCAAAAATCGCGTGCCCATCGTCTTCGATCAAATACCGCCATTCTTTCCGCGTTTTGTCGGAAGGCGAAAAATCATTGGGCGCATGACATTTAAAACACATGCTGTCATGAAAATTGTTGATGGAGAGTTCAGAAGGATCGATTTTTTGTTTTTCGATGAGTTCATTAATTCTATTGACAGTCTTTTGAAGATCTTCGATATCACGGCCTTCGGCAGCGGCTTTTTTATGCGACTCTAAAAGTTCGATCAGTTCGTCGACCTCGGTTTGAATTATTTTTTCATCACCCAAAGGAATTGAGGATAGCTCCTGAATTTCTTTTTCAGTGTAGGTGATTTCTGAAATTTTAGAATAATCCAGATCATCGGCGAAACACGGATAAACCGCCAAAACGGCATTCAAAAATAAGATGAGCGACAATACTTTTAAAAAATACACGGCACGCCCCACGTAATTTTTATAATGATTACCAAACTCCGATACCGGCCGGAGCCGGGCTGGTATTTTTCGAATTATTTAAAAGATAATTTAATATTTCTTCTTTTTCCTGGAGGCTTTCCCATGGTATTTCCTCGAATAAGGCATGGCCGTCATCCTCAATCAGCAGACGCCATTGCCTGGCGGTATTGTCCGAAGGATGAAAATCCGTAGCACTGTGGCATCTTTTAAAACATACGGAATCCCGAAAATTTTGATCTGTAATCGGATGGGTTTTGAGGGGCGCATTGGTAATCTTTTTTTCAGGAGCGGTCAGAGAGGGAGACAACTCATCGAGCTGATTTTCATTAATGGGCGTTAGCCGGGAACCTGATTCAGCGTTTGATTGGTTTTTGACCACGTCTGGTGAGTTTTGAATCAGATCCTTATCGTCTAATGGCCTTAACGCCTGGCTTTGGCACGGCATGAATAAAAAAATTACAAGGATAATCATTGCCGGCAGACATAAAAATCGGATGCGGGTGAATGCCTTCATTTGAAAATAATGCCTTATTAATAATAAATTTGGTTAACGACAACCCGTGAAGTTTTCAAATTAATATATACCCGTAACACAAATAAAAAGTAAAAGTCAAAAACAATCCTTTCCCAACAAAAAAAGCCCCGGGGCCTGATATATCAGGCGCCGGGGCTTTTTAAATGATTTTTCGGCGGCGTCCTACTCTCCCACACAGTCTCCCATGCAGT
>PCSG01000101.1:0-569 GCA_002772195.1 Desulfobacterales bacterium CG23_combo_of_CG06-09_8_20_14_all_51_8
TATACTGGACCCCCAAAACGAGACAATATGTTAAGGTGTGCTCCTGACTAAAAAGGAGGAGCAAATTGAAAAAGAGAAAGACTTTCACGAAAGAATTCAAAGCACGGGTGGCACTGGATGCGATAAAGGGTCAAAAGACGATTGGCGAGCTGGCAACAGAGTATGGGGTCCATCCCAATCAAATCGGACAGTGGAAAAAAACATTATTGAAAGATTCGGCGGAACTTTTTTTCCGGAGCAAGGATCGTGACATTGAAACCTATGAAGCAGAAAAGGATCGTCTCTACCAGCAAATCGGAAAGTTGCAGGTTGAACTGGAGTGGTTAAAAAAAACGGCTGGGTACAAGAGATGAGCGTATCAGAAAAACGAATCTGTATTCAGCCGGAATTTTCAGGCTTAAGTATCGTCCGGCAATGCGAACTTTTATCACTGCCAAGATCCAGCTTTTATCGGGGCTCTTGCGAACCATCACGAGTGAGTCCGGAAGATCAGATGCTGATGCGCCTGATCGATGAGGAATATACGCGACATCCCTTTTACGGCAGCCGTAAGATAAAAGTCTGGCTGA
>PCSG01000101.1:585-4114 GCA_002772195.1 Desulfobacterales bacterium CG23_combo_of_CG06-09_8_20_14_all_51_8
ATAATGGGAATACAGTCTATCGCGCCAAGGCCGAATACAAGCGCTCCGTGCAAGGAACATAAAATTTATCCTTATCTCTTGAAAGGGATGAAGATCAATCGTCCAAATATGGTTTGGTGCTCGGATATTACGTACATTCGACTTTCCGGCGGGTTTGTGTATTTGACGGCGATAATGGACTGGCACAGTCGGTATGTTTTGTCCTGGGAGGTGTCGGTGACCATGGATGACGACTTTTGTGTGAACGCTCTGGAAAGCGCCATCCGTCGATATGGTCGGCCGGATATATTTAATACAGATCAGGGAGCGCAATTTACAAGCAAGAATTTTACCGACGTACTGGCAAATAATGGCATCCGGATCAGTATGGACGGCAAAGGCCGTGCGATGGATAATATTTTTATCGAACGATTATGGCGATCTGTGAAATATGAGGAGATATACCTGCATGAGTATCAAAATGTCAAAGAGCTGATACGGGCACTGAAAATGTATTTTGAATTTTATAACAATGAGCGGACTCATCAATCCTTGGATGACGGCACTCCGGCTGAGAGTTACTGGGAAAATCCGGCCTCACGGAAGGCAGCCTGAAACCATCATGGCCGCGGAAAAAAATTTCAGCGCTCCGACGAGCGAAATGGGGCCCATTCTCGCGCTGAAATTTTTTTCCGCTGGTTCGTCGCCACCATCACAGGATTGAAGAGCACCAAGAATGAGTACACCTTAAATTTTAAAATTTTTGTCCTTGACTATGGGTCCACCTCATCTGATAAATGATAATTTCAGAATTATTCATGATTCATTCTCCCCGACGATCTGCTCCAGCAGCCCATCGGTTTCTTGTTCCAGGGCGTAGATATCGGCCTTGATTTCCTTCAGGGTACGCATGGGGGCGGGCTTGTAAAAATGCCGGGTAAAAGAGATTTCATAGCCGATCTGGGTTTTGTCCGGATCGATCCAGGCATTTGGTGTGTATGGCAGCACCTCGCGCTTGAAAAACGCCTCGATGCCGCCGTCTTCAAGCAAGGGCACCTGCTCGCTGTCCCGGAGAGCCGTGTCCGGTTCATACTCGACGATACAGGGCTTTCCAGTCACCTCGGCTTCAAACAATCCATGGATAGGATCGGGGGGCAGCTTGCCTGATTTATGAACTTTCCTGATCACTCTGGCGGCATCCTCGCGGGTGTCGCAGAACTCGCCTTGCAGCAGTTTCTTGCGCTTGGATGTCAGCTTGACGCAATGCTTGTCGGCATCGGCTTGCAGATATCCATAAAAAGATTAAAATCCAGATGGGGGCCGGCGCCAAGAGTTTCGGCAAGGCGACGCATCAACTTCGCGAGTGGTTCTTCCTTGGCTTTGGCGCAGGTTTCATCGAAACGTTCCAGCCGGACTGGGCTGAGATCCGTTGCAAGGCGGAGCGGGCGGTCGACAGTCACCTTCCAATAGCCGAAGGCCTCGTTGGGAAATATTTTGGACTTTTCGGTTTCAAATGGGGTCACGACCAGGTCGCAAATTTTCCGGATTTGTTCCTCTGAAAATTCGCAGTTTTTTTTGCCGAGATTCCGGCGTAGCGGCACGAACCAGTCCGTGGCGTCGATGAGCTGCACCTTACCCCGGCGTTTATCGCACTTTCGGTTGCTCAGCACCCAAATGTAGGTGGCGATGCCGGTGTTGTAAAACATATTCTCCGGCAAGGCGATAATGGCCTCCAGCCAGTCGTTTTCGATGATCCAGCGGCGGATGTTGCTTTCACCCTGTCCGGCATCGCCGGTGAAAAGCGACGATCCATTATGGACCTCGGCGATGCGGCTGCCGAGGCGGGTGGTATGCTTCATCTTGGAGAGCTTGTTCACCAGAAACATGAGCTGCCCGTCGCTGGAACGGGTGATCATTTTGTATTCCGGGTCTCCGCCGTGTTGCGTCACAAAACGCGGGTCTTTGATATCGTCCTTACCGCCCAGACGTTCCAGGTCTGTCTTCCAGCTCTTGCCGTAAGGCGGATTGGAGAGCATGAAGTCAAATTCCTGAGAAAGAAAAGCCGAAGCAGGTGACAAGGTGGAACCATACTGAATGTTCTCAGCCTCTGCCCCTTCGCCTTTGAGCAGCAAATCGGCTTTGGCGATGGCATAAGTTTCCGGCTGCACCTCCTGGCCATAGAGGTGGATGGAGACATCCTTTCCATGGCCCAGAGCCAGGTCGGCGAGGCGTTCCTCCGCCACCGTGAGCATGCCGCCAGTGCCGCAGGCCCCGTCATAGACGAGATAAGTGCCCGATTCGATATCGTCGGCGACCGGCAGAAAAATCAGATCGGCCATGAGCTTGACCACATCGCGTGGCGTGAAATGCTCACCGGCCTCTTCATTGTTCTCCTCGTTGAAGCGGCGGATCAATTCCTCAAAAATGGTGCCCATGGAATGATTGTCGAGTGCCGGGAGCACCTCGTTGCCATCCACATCCAGCACAGGTTTGGGGCTGAGGTTGATGCGGACGTCCATTAACTTTTCGATGAGATGGCCGAGAATGTCCGCCTCGATGAGAGTCGGGATCTGGTTACGGAATTTGAACTTGTCGAGGATCTCCTGAACGTTGAAGGAAAAGCCGTCCAGATAAGCTTCAAAGTCGGCTTTAAGCTGCTGCATTTTGGCGCGGGATTTCAGATCGCGCAGGGTAAAGGGCGAAACGTTGTAAAAAGCTTGGCCTGCGGTCTGGCAAAGCGCAGCATGCTGATTGGCGATTCCGGCTCCGTCAAGCTGATTTTTCATGCCGAGCACGGCTTCCTTGGTCGGCTCCAGCAGCGCGTCAAGTCGGCGGATGACCGTCATTGGAAGGATCACGTCGCGGTATTTGCCGCGCACGTAAACATCACGCAAAACGTCGTCGGCAATGCCCCAGATAAAGTTAACGATGGTGTTGTGTGTCACATGGTTCATTGCCCGTTATAACTCCTTACGCTTCTTGCCAGAATCGAGAGGCTCGGCCGCGCCGCCAGTCTTCTCCCACACGCCCATTTCATCTTTTCGGACTTCCAAGGTCGCCTGATGCGGTGGGCGGGCATATCATGTTTTTCAATTTACTTGAACACAGCGTCATTGGTGACCCGAATAAAATTTTTTAGGATTATATTACCTTTTGATTTTAAAACAAGTTTATTCATAAACAAATATAATCATGGAGTCTCCGGCAAAACGGAATCATCCTATCCTCAAAACTCCGGATTCCCATGAATTCAAATTCCTGTTTGTCATTTAAACTATAGGTCCATTTTTTACAAAAATTATTACAAAATATTTACATTGACATTTACATGATACCAAAATATCCTTTTATCAACCCAATAAAAAAAGAGGCGATAATGCATTTATCACTAACCCCCAAACAAAAACGCCTCCTGGATTACCTTCGGGAGCGCATAACCGAAACCGGGATATTCCCTTCCTTGCGGCAGACGGCCCTTGATCTGGGCATCAGCCATACCGCCGTGGCGCAGATGCTGAAACTTCTGGAAACAAAGGAGTTGATCAAGCGG
>PCSG01000139.1 GCA_002772195.1 Desulfobacterales bacterium CG23_combo_of_CG06-09_8_20_14_all_51_8
AAGAGGATATGAACAAAGAGGAGGTTAGAAACGAAATCGCAGAATTAGGGCTTTAGTGCCATGACGTATCAACATGTTCCCGTGATGCGCGATGAAGCGATAGCGCATCTGAATTGCCGGCCGGGAAAAGTTTATGTGGACTGCACCGTTGGCGGAGCAGGCCATTCCCGGGCCATCCTGGAAAGGATTCTGCCGGGCGGCATGTTGATCGGTATCGATCAGGATGCCGACGCCATTCTAAGCGCGAGACAAGTTCTTGCCCCCTACGCTTCAAATCTTCGTCTGTTTCATGACAACTATGTCCATCTCCCGGATATTCTCTCAAAATTAAATATTGAAAAGGTCGACGGCATCCTCGCCGATCTCGGCCTTTCCTTCAATCAGATTGAAAACAGCGGCCGGGGATTCAGTTTCCAGAAAACCGAACCCCTGGATATGCGAATGAATGCCGCCTCCGGCATGACCGCTGCGGATATTGTGAATACCGAAACCGAAGACGGTCTCGAAGAAATTTTCAAAACTTACGGCGAGGAGCGTTGGGCAAGGCAGATCGCCCGGCGCATCGTCGCCGTCAGAGCCGGTCATCGAATACAAACCACGACAGATCTGGCGGGCATCATCTGCGCGGCCATGCCAAAGCAGGCCATGCGCAAGCGCCAGAAGCACCCAGCCACAAAAGTATTCATGGCCCTTCGAATCGCAGTCAACAAAGAACTGGAAGCCCTGGAATCGTTTAGCGCCGCCGCCGTAAATCTGTTAAACCCCGGCGGCCGGATTTGCTTCCTGTCGTTTCATTCGCTTGAAGACCGTATCGTCAAGCAACGATTTCGGGGCCTGGAAGGCAAGTGCACCTGCCCGCCGGATTTCCCGGAATGCATTTGCGGTCATAAACGCGTGGTCCGGTTGCTGACCCGGAAAGTGGTCCGTCCGACGCAGGCGGAGATTGACGCCAATCCAATGGCAAGAAGCGCGTGTTTAAGGGCGGCGGAAAAAGTGGAATGAATTGTTTTGCTAGCCTGCGCCGGAAGAAGGGGGGGGGAAAATAGAAACGTTGAAGGTTTTTCTGGTCATGGGAATCGTCATTTCCATTCTCGTCATCTGCGCTTATGCGCCGGGAGTCTGCATTGACAGATTCATGCTGCCGGATGGGTGTGGCAACGGGTGTGCGGCCGCCAGCTCTCCCTGCTGCAGCGACTGCGTAACCCCTGATCCTCAGAGTATGGCCTGCCGGTAGACAGGACAAGTCGGCCCGGGGGAAGAATTTCTGAAGCCGCCTGACAGATGAAACAAAATCGATAACTTTGATTTTTTTTTGATCGCCGCCATGAACCTGAACCGAAAATTGAAGCCGAAACTTCTGACCCCCCGCTTGGTGGTGATGGGGTTTATGTTTTTGGTCCTTTTTGTCGGGGAGTTTTTTTTAAAAACATGGTGCGGCATGCAGTGTCTTCGTGTGGGGTATGACATCTCGGACGCGTTCAACAAACAAGAGCGTTTGGCCAATATTCAGAAGAATCTGAAAATCGAACTGGTGCACCTGAAATCCTCTCAGGTTCTGATGAAAGTCGCAAAAGACAGATTTGAATTGGACACTCCAACCCCGGAACAGGTGATTGTGATCCCATGAATTCGACAAAGCTCGAACAACACCGACTATTGGTCCGCAACCGGCGTATTCTGGTCATAGGCGGGTTTTTATCGCTGCTTTATCTGGTGGTGGGGATCAAAGCATTTTATCTGCAAGTCATTGACAATGATAAGCTTTCAATGGAGGCCCAGGCCCAGTATCGTCAGTCCATGAAATGCCAGGGGAAGCGCGGCAGCATATTTGACGTGAATTACCGGGAACTGGCCATCGATACGGAGGTGATGGAAATCGGCGTCCATCCTCAGAATTTAAAAACCCGGGACGAAAAACCAGTGGCCGACAAGCGCGCCCTGGCTGCGGACATTGGTAAAATTCTGAATCTGGCTCCCGGAGACGTTTACAAAAAACTAACCGCCAAAGAGAAATTCGTGTGGCTGGACCGGAAAGTGACGCCATCCAAGGCCGCGGCCTTCCGGGAGCTGGGTTTGCTCGGCTTCGAGTACTCTCCGGCCTACCTGCGGGTATATCCCTATAAGACCATGGCTGCCCAACTTCTGGGGTTTGCGGGAGTTGACGGAAACGGCCTGGATGGTCTTGAAGAGTATTTCGATTCGGAGCTTCAGGGCAATCCGCGTCAATGGACGATCATCCGGGATCGCATGGGAGGTATTTTCGAACGTCAGGAAGCCTGCGGATCGGATTATGAAGGCAACAATCTGATTTTGACCATTGACAGCAAGATTCAGTATATTGCGGAAACCGCGCTGCAGAAATCCGTGGAAGAGAACAACGCCAAAGGCGGGCTTGCCATTGTCATGTCTCCGAAGACCGGCGCCGTGAAGGCCATCGCCAATTATCCGGGCTTTAATCCGAATGCCTATCATTTTTTTCCCAAAGATACCTGGCGCAACCGCTCCATTACCGACACCTTCGAACCTGGATCGGTCATGAAAGTATTTGTGGTCGCCGCCGCCCTGGAATCGGGTATATGTACCCCCGAAATGGTTTTCAATTGTGAAGGCGGCGCGTATCGCGTCGGGCGCAGCGTAATTCACGACACCCATGACTATAATCTGCTGACGGTCCATGATGTGCTCAAATTATCCAGCAATATCGGCGCAGTGAAAATCGCCGAAAAGATCGGCCCCCAGATTCATTATGACATGCTGACGGCGTTCGGGTTCGGCGAAAAAACCGGCATCGACTGTCCCGGAGAGGTGAGAGGCCTGTTGCGGCATTATCAGGGATGGCGGAAAATTGATCATGCCACTGTTGCCTTCGGACAGGGGCTCGCAGTAACGCCCATCCAGTTGATCACCGCCATCTGCGCCGTGGCCAATAATGGAATGCTGATGACCCCCTATGTGGTCGCCGCCATCACCGATGAGAACGGCAATATTATCAAAAGTTTCACCCCGCGCGAAAAACGCAAGGTAATCATGCCGGAGACCGCCATGATGCTGATGAAAATGTTGAGTGCGGCCACCGGGCCGGGCGGAACCGGCACGAAGGCGGTGCCTGTAGGATATACAGTGTGCGGGAAAACCGGAACGGCCCAGAAGATTAATGCCCAGGGGAACTATCACAATTGTGAATACAACGGGGTGTTCGTGGGATTTTCACCGGCCGAGGACCCCGAACTGGCGGTGCTGGTGGTCATCGACGAACCCCAGAAGTATCATTACGGGGGGCTTGTTGCGGCCCCGGTGTTCCGGGAAATTGTTCATGAGACCTTTAATTATCTCAATATCCCGCCCACTCTGCCCCCGGAACAGCTCAATGTGTGCAAGGGCTCCGGAAAGGCGGGCGCATGAAACTTTCCCGGCTGATTGATTTGATGCCAATAGTTCGTATCAGCCAATCCGGGGATCCGGAGATCACGTCCATCTGCTATCGGTCACAAGACGCCGGCCCGGGGGCCATGTTTGTCGCCATCAGGGGAGCCCATGCCGACGG
>PCSG01000194.1 GCA_002772195.1 Desulfobacterales bacterium CG23_combo_of_CG06-09_8_20_14_all_51_8
CTGGTGGCCGGAGAATCCCCGGGATCAAAACTGGACAAGGCGATTGCGCTGGGGGTACCCATTATCAATGAAGCTGAACTCAAAACCTTGATTTCGTCCGGACGGGTTTAAATATGACCGATGGTGAGCGTTTTAATATCCTCTGCGGTTCAGAGGAAACCCCATTGAAGTAAAGTGATGAATAGTCGATGAACGATAAAAAATCAATCCACGTCATCATCAGTGGCCGGGTCCAGGGGGTTTTTTTCCGCATGGAGACCCTGAGAACGGCCAATCGTTACGGCGTGTGCGGATGGGTGCGCAATCTACCGGACGGCAGGGTAGAGGCGGTTTTTGAGGGGATGCCGGAAAACGTGAATCAAGTCCTTGTCTGGTGCAAAACAGGGCCCCCAATGGCCGCTGTAGCGGATGTCACCATTGAAGAGATGGCAGGCACGGCCGGGTTGACGGAGTTTATCATCCGTCGTTAGATTCTTTAATTCTGAAAATCTGAAGACAATCCCTCAGAATCAAAAAACGGGGCGCAATGATGGAAGCTGCATCATTGCGCCCCGTTTTGAATTTGTGTTCTTTTCGACTAAACGGTTTCTTTTAAGGACTTTCCGGGTTTGAATTTCACCACACTGCGCGCTTTAATTTTGATTGGAGCACCGGTCTGGGGGTTTCTTCCGGTTCTGGCTTTACGGCGAACTTTAGCAAAGGTACCGAAGCCGACGAGAGTTACTTTGCCGTCTTTTTTCTTCAGCGTTTTGCTGACGCCGTCCATGAATGAATTGAGCGCGGCGGAAGCGGCAACTTTTGAAATCCCTGCTTCTTTGGCCATTTTTTCTACCAATTCTGCCTTAGTCATTGTTCCCTCCCATTACATTAAAGTTTGTGGTTCAGGAAAACCCTGATTAGTTGACACGTTAAAGAAGGTTTTCGTGCTTGTCAATAGATAAAATGGGTTTTTACAATTTTTTTTTAAAAAAATAGGTTGCCAGCCTGCTGGGAAAGGGCATTTTTGAAAATTAGTAAACATAGAAACACAGTTGTCATGGATTGAAAGGGATATAGTCCTTGAGTTCATCATTCCACGCATTTCATGCAGGATCGAAGAGATTAAAAAAATTAAAAACCAAGTTTAGTTTTTGAATATTTATTTAAATAACAAGTTGTTATAAATATTTATAAAATTAATTCCTGATATATCAGTTAATTAAAGAAATCATAATTTAAATCTAATTTGACCTAATTTTTTAAGTCTATAGATAATTTTATCGTCCTAACGCGCCCTCATTGAACGATTGAATTTTTCCGACTGTAAGTCTTAGAACCAGCGCAAAAAAAAATGAAAAAAAATCATCAAGCAACGGTCTTTTTTGGCGGATTTTGCCAAAAGCATGACCACTGTACGGAAATTTGACCATAAAAACACTTGCGGGCCGTTTACAGGGCATTTGTGAAACGGTTAAAGAAGGGCGTCCACAAATAACGCGGGATCAAATTCCTGGAGATCATCGAGCCCTTCGCCGATTCCGATATACCGGATGGGCACTTTCAAGGAGTCGCAGATACTGATGACAATGCCGCCTTTTGCCGTTCCATCCAGTTTCGTCAACACGATGCCGGTGACCGGAATGTTTTCATTGAACAATTTTGCCTGGGACACGGCGTTCTGGCCCGTGGTGGCGTCTAACACCAGAAGGGTTTCGTGGGGCGCGGATGGGATTTTTTTGCTGATGCTGCGGTTGATTTTTTTCAGTTCTTCCATCAGGTTGACTTTGGTGTGAAGTCGGCCGGCCGTGTCAACGATAACCACATCCATATCCCGGGCAAGCGCGGCTTCGATGCTGTCAAACGCCACGGCTGCGGGATCTGATTTGTCCCGATGTCTGACAATGTCCGCGTGGGATCGCTGGGCCCATATTTCCAGTTGTTCGGCGGCGGCGGCCCGGAATGTATCTGCGGCGGCCAGCAGCACTTTTTTGCCCTGCGCTGAATATTTGGCCGCCAGCTTTCCGATGAAGGTGGTTTTACCGACGCCGTTGACCCCGATGACCATAATAATGTGGGGTTTTTCATATGACGGCGTTGGTGTTTCAATATCCACAAGGGCGCGCATTTCCTGTTTCAACAGGGTTTTAAATGCATCGGCGCTTGAAATTTGACCGGCTTTTTTCTCGATGCCCTGCATGAGGGCCATGGTGGTGGTCACGCCGATGTCGGCGGTGATCAGGACTTCTTCGATTTCCTCGAGTACCTCCTGATCAATTTTCCGGTTACCGGACAAAATGGCATCAAACCGTTTGGAAAGGGATTGCCGGGTCTTGGAAAGACCGGATTTGAGCCGCCCCAGAAAGCCTATGCCGTCCTCTTTTTCCCCAATCAAAGGCATTTCTTCCAGCGGGGTTATTTTTTCATCCGGGGATTCCGGCGCATAAAACGGCCGAAGTGCGGCGTCCGGTTCCAGATCCCTGAGTTTAGCATCTTCAGGCAATTTTTTAAAATCGGTTGGGATGCTTTCATCGTCGGATTCAGGCATAGCAAGGGGTGCGACGCTCAGTTTCCGGCGCTTCCGGATTTTCGCGAATAGAAAAATGAGGCCGATGATGGCCGCAAGGCCGCAGATTTCGCGTACATAGGGATCGCTGGAAATGGATGCAAGGAAGTGGAGCCAGTC
Organism: Desulfobacterales bacterium CG23_combo_of_CG06-09_8_20_14_all_51_8; assembly: GCA_002772195.1. GTDB lineage: Bacteria > Desulfobacterota > Desulfobacteria > Desulfobacterales > Desulfosalsimonadaceae > SURF-3. The sequence goes on from PCSG01000194.1 coordinate 2,663, forward strand.
ATTATATAGGTTGAGGAACTGTTCAATCATTTTAGATTGCCTTTTTTAATTCTGAATCGATGGTTTTGTTTCGCCGGATCGTTCCGACAGTTTTTCTATATTCACGGAGACCAGTTTCGACACCCCGCTTTCTCCCATGGTGACGCCGAAGAGCATGTCCGCAAACTCCATGCTCGTTTTATTATGGGAGATCATGATGATCTGGGATTTTTCGCCGATAATTTTCAGCAGTTCATTAAACCGGTTGGTGTTGGCTTCGTCAAGGGGGGCGTCGATTTCGTCCAGGAGACAGTAAGATGCCGGGTTGATAAGAAAAGTTGAAAAAATAAACGCAATAGCGGACAGGGCTTTTTCGCCGCCGGACAAGAGACTCAGCCGGGTGACTTTTTTCCCGGGCGGGTGAATCATCAGCTCCACACCCGTTTCAAGAGGATTGGCGGGTTGGGTCAGCTCCAGCCAGGCCGATCCGCCGGCAAAAAGCCTGGGAAACATGGCCTTGAACTGTTCGTTGATTTTATCAAACATTTCCATGAATAACTGCTGGGTGATGCGGTTTATTTTTTTGATCACCCGCTGCAGATCCTCCAGGGCGGCAACCAGATCATCCCGTTGCCGGGTTAAAAACTCGTAACGGTTTTTCTGCTCTTCATAGGCTTCGATTGCCCCCAGGTTGACATCGCCGATGCGGTCGATTTTTTTGCGAAACCCGGCCAGGGCGGCTTCGGTTTTTTCGATCGAAAAATCAGGCGATTGAACCGTCTCCCGAAATGCGGCCAGGACCGCGGCAAACGACTGGGAATAGCGTTCCAGGAAACGATTGATCACATTTTCCCGCTGGATGGTGAGGCCGGAGAGTTCCAGTTCCAGTTGATGGACTTTCTGCCGGGTTTCTTCCATCCGGTTTCGGGTCAGGGCGAGGGTTTCATCGGTTCGGGTGATTTCGTCGACAATCCTTTGGTAATCCGCATCATGGTCCAGAAGTTCCATGTCAAGGCGGTTCAGCCCTCCCTGGGTTTCGGATAATCTGTTTTCCATGTCCGCGATCTGGACGGCGGTCTGCTCTGTTTTATGTGTTTTGATGACAATATCTTTTTGGATCTGTTCGGCCTGGACAATCCCTTCGCGCTGGAATTCCCCGAGTCGTTTTAATGTTTTTTCCGTGTTATCCAGCTCCGCCTGCAACTTTGTAAACGAGAGTTTTAAATCCATTTCCGATTGATGGAACGCAGCGATTTTTTCGGATAATGAGGCGATGGATTCAGTTATCCGGGAAATTTCGTTTTCAACAGCCTTTTCCTGGTTCATAATTTCGGATAGGGCCGCGTCATGGGCGGTCATTTCATCCTCGATATCGGTTTTTTCCCCCAGCAGTTTTTCTTTTTCAAGGCGGATGAGTTCATATTGGCTCAGGGCGTGTTTAAGGCTTTCACTTGCCTGAAACTGCTTTTTTTCTGCTTCCAGCATTTCCTTTTCCGCATGGTTTTTTTCCACCGTGAGTTTCTGAATGTCTGTTTCCAGATTTTTCACGGTGGTTTCCAGACGGGTTTGGATTTTTTGACCGGATTCAAGATCGGTTTCCAGTTGGCTTAAATTTTGATGCAATTCTTTGAGGGCCAGCTTTTTTTTATAAATTCCGGATAATTTTTCCTGGCTGCCTCCCACCATCATACCGTTTGGAAACAAAATATCGCCTGTTTTCGTTACCACCCGGGAAAAGCTGTTCTTCGAAGCGCAGAGCGACAACGCATCTTCAAAATCTTCGACCACCGCCACACCGTGCAGCAGTCCGGCGATATTCTCATCAAATCCGGGCTTAACCGTTACGTGATGAATCAAGAGTCGGGGATCGGAGTCTCTCTGCGATGGCGGATCGCCGGTTTTTTCAAACGCAGATTCGGGAATAAACCCGCTGCGGCCGGAGTTGCTTTCTTTCAGATAAGAAATGGCTTTAATTCCGGCCTGCGGCTCATTGATGACAATATACTGAAGCGTTTCACCTAAGGCCGCCTCCAGAGCGATTTCAAATCCCGGGGCAGGTTCCAGGCCGTCGGCGGTGATGCCGATAATGCCGTTTTTTTCAGAAGGGGAAATATTTTCTGAATCCGTCGGAAAATGCTTCATGACCGATTTGACGCCGTCTTTATACCACTCATAGGCGTCATCCATTTTTTTTAAGGCATGGTATTCCGATCGGATCCGGTTGCGGTCATTGGTCATGAGAGTGACGGATTTTACCTGTTTTCCGAGCTCATCGCTCTGGCCGTTGAGAATTTCTTTTTTTTCAGAAATGCGAAGCTGGAAGCTTTCTTTCTGGTGGCCGATTTCCTGAAGGAGGGTTTCGGCCCCTTGCAGGTTCTTTTTTAATTTGATGGTTTTTTCCGCGAGTTCTTCCTCATCTTTTTGAATGCGCTGGATGCGCTGGCTAAGGTTTTCCCTGCTAGATTCCGCGTTTTTGAAAATATTTTGAAGCCGAAGTTTCTGGGTCATGACCTGCATCAGTTCTTTTTTGCGGGCTTCAAGGGCCTGCTGGGCCTCTTTCAGGCCGGAGCGGATGGTTTCGGATGCCGCGGATTTTTCTCCGAGTTCAACCTTTATCCCCTCGATTTCCAGGCCGATATTTTTTCTTTTGACCGTCTCTTCGGCGATTTCATCGCTGATTTTCTGATTCTTAGCGGAAAGATCCCGGGTGGCTGCTTCAAGACTGATGATTTCCGCAGCCAGTCTTTTTTCTTCGGCGCGCAGATATTTGAGATCGTTTTTAAGCTGATCCAAGGTTCTTTCCGCGTCGGATTTTTCCGTTTTTTTCCGGGAAATAATCTGATCCTTGGAAAACCGGTCGGACTTGATTTTGTCTAATGCCGCATTGAGCTTCGCCAATTCGGTTTCATGAAGGCCATCCGCTAGTTGTAAGTCAGCCAGCAGGGTTTCGGTGGTTGCGATTTGAGCGGCGAACTGCTCATGGTAGTAAACCGTCACAAGGGTGTCGGATTTTTTAAGGCTTTCCCGGAAATCCTTATATGTCAGGGCCTTTCGCGCCTGGCGGCGCAGAATGGTCATCTGCTTGTGGATTTCCTCAATAATATCATTTAACCGCAGCAGGTTCTGGGTGGTGGAATTGACCTTAGTGATGGCTTCCGTTTTGCGGGTTTTATAGCGGGTGACCCCGGCGGCTTCCTCGATAAACGTCCGCCGTTCCTCAGGAGTGGCGTCCGTGATGGCGCCGATATTTCCCTGCTGGACAATGGCGCAGGACTTGGCCCCCATGCCGCTGCCTAAAAATACATTATGAATGTCTTTCAGACGGCAGGGTTGTTTATTGATGAGATAGGCGCTTTCCCCGGACCTGAAAAGACGGCGGGTGATCATGATTTCCGTGAGCTGGCTGAAGCCGGGCTCCATGGTCTCGGGTGTGTCGTTGGAAAGGATGAGGGAAACTTCGGCGAGGTTGACGGGAAGTCGTTTGTCCGTTCCGGAAAAAATAACATCTCCCATTGATTTCCCCCGGAGCTGCTTGATGCTCTGTTCGCCCATGACCCATTTGATGGCGTCGATGATGTTGCTTTTACCGCATCCGTTGGGGCCGACAATAGCGGATATACCGGCGGGAAAGTCGATGACGCTCTTTTCCGGAAAGGATTTGAATCCGATGATTTCAAGCCGTTTGAGCCGCATGGAAAATTATAACCACCCGGACATGCCGGAAAAAAGGTTCTGGATTTTGTTTATGTAAAATTTTAGGATGAAACCGGTTCGTTTTTGCGAGGTCATGCGAATGCCGTGTGTCCATTTTAAAATGTGTTCATTTAACCTGAATACCCCCTGGTGTGCAATAAAAAATCTTCGCCATAAAAAACCTTCGATAGTCGCTTGAAATAAGCTTTTGAAAAGGGCGCCCCCGGGGATTGGAGCCCCGGTGCGACATCTCGCCAAAATATCTTGACTCATATAGCGGGATAGTTAAATATAATTCATCTTTAACAGCATCTTAACTGCGGTTTTTTCGTGTTCCCCGCGTTCCCAACCTTTTGCCCGGATAGGTCTTTTCTTTATCATGGGAAGAGTCCGGTTTTTTCGTTCGGGCTTGTCCGCGAACGGCCAAGGGTGCAACGGTTGTGATTTTTTTCCGCAAAACATCTGAGAAAAAGGAAGGGAGCCGATGAGCGCATCCAAAGATATGGCCATTTCCCTGAACCGGCAATATGTGTGTCCGGAGAAAATCAGAATTTTTCACGAGATCGGCATTGACCTTGTCATCGGCCGGCGGGAAGGGCCGTACCTCTATGATCTGGACGGAAAACAGCTCATCGACGTGCACATCAACGGCGGCACTTATAACCTGGGACACCGTCACCCGGAAATTGTGGCGGCCTTGAAAGAAGCGCTGGAAATGTCCCTTGACATCGGCAACCACCACTTTCCCAGCCCATTGCGGGGAGAAGTGGCTCAGATGCTGATCCGTCTCTCCCCCGGCGATATGAAATACTGTGTTTTTGCGGCCGGCGGTGGAGAGGCCGTGGATATCGCCATCAAATCGGCCCGTCATGCCACGAAACGACGCAAAATCGTCTCCATTGACAAGGGGTACCATGGCCGCACCGGCCTTTCCGGGGCCGCCGGCAACGCCAAAACCGCAGCCTTTTTTTTAAGCGATAGGCCGGAAGAATTTATCGCGGTGCCGTTTAATGATGTGGCCGCTATGAACGAGGCTCTTGAAAAACAGGATGCGGCCGCCGTTATTCTGGAGACCATTCCCGCGACTCTGGGGTTTCCGCTTCCGGAAAACGGCTACCTGGCGGCCGTCAAAGCCATGTGCGAACAGACTGGCACGTTGTATATCGCTGATGAGGTCCAGACCGGGCTGGCCCGGTCCGGCAAATTCTGGGCGGTCGAAAAATTTGACGTGATACCGGATATCATTGTCACCGCCAAAGGGTTTTCCGGAGGCATGTATCCGGTTGCCGCCGTTATTTTAAGCGGAAAAGCCGGGGCCTGGCTGACCGAAGACGGCTTTGCCCATGTGTCCACCTTCGGCGGGTCCGAGATCGGGTGTTATGTGGCGAAAAAAGTGCTGGAAATCGTCAGCCGCCCGGAGATATTGGATCATGTATGTCGCATTTCAGCGTATCTGGCGGATGGCCTGAAAATGCTTCAGGAAAAGCACAATTTTCTGGTGGAAGTGCGGCAGTGCGGGCTGATCGCGGGTTTGAAATTCGCCGGGGAAATGGGCGCGGTCCTGATGTCCAAGGCGTTATATGACAACGGGGTATGGGCCATGTTTTCCGGTTATGACCTGTCCGTGCTTCAGTTCAAGCCGTATCTTTTTATTGACCGGCCTTTGGTGGACACTCTTATGGAAAGACTGGACGCAGCCATCCGGGCGTGCGCATCATGAACTTTAGGTTTTCTCTCAAAGGGTGAATGGCAATGAATTTCGATCCAAAGGCCCTGGCCGTATTTGAAGACGGACTAAACCCGGCTTTTCCCGATAAAAGTAAAATTGTTCCGGAGATTCTGGGGTATGGCGAAATTTCCACCACGTTTTCGTTCCCGTCTCAGCCGGAAGCGGCTTTCAAGCGCCTGCCGCCGTTTCAAAACGCCGCTCAGATCGCAGACTATCGAAAAATTGTTGAAACTTATTGCTCGCTGCTGGCCGATGATTGCGGCATCCGGGTGACAGACTGCGCCTTTTACGATTTTATCAATCGCCATGATGAACATATCCTCTATGTGGCTCAACCGCGGCTTTCCCGGGAATCCATCGGTCACAACCGGTTGAAAACCGCCACGCCCCGGGAACTGGAAACCCTTCTCCGGCCGTTGCTGGACCGGTTGATGAGGATTTTTCAATTCAATAAAAAAAATCCGCGAAACCTGACCATCGGGCTGGACGGTCAGTTGTCCAACTGGAGCTTTCCATTGATTGACAATGAACCGGTATATTTTGATATCACGACCCCTCTTTTTCGCGTCCAGGGCAGGGAACAGCTGGATACGGAGATTTTTTTAACATCATGCCCGTCGTTTATGGTCTGGCTGGTGCGCTGGCGGTTTCTGTCGGAAGTGCTGGACCGGTATTATGATGTGCGTCTGATTTTAACGGACCTGGTGGCCAATTTCTACAAGGAAGGCCGGCCGGATCTTATCGAAACCGCTTTGTCCATGATCAATTCCGTTCTTGAAGCCAAAAAATCGAATGCAGAAATCCAAATTCTGGAAAAATCTGAAATTGAGCGCTACTATAAAAATGATGCGTTTATCTGGTCTCTTTTTTTGCGGCTTCGCCGGTTTGACCGGTTTTTGAAAACAAAAATTTTTCGCCGGCGGTATAATTTCATGCTGCCCGGCAAGATCCGCCGATAGGGCTTAATTTCTCCCTGATATCAGGGATTCCATAAGGATTCAGCGCCATGTGCGATACCCATGTGTTGATGAAAAATAATATGGTTTATTTTGCCAAAAACAGCGACCGGGAACCCGGCGAGGCCCAGCTGGTGGTGCGCGTTCCCGCATCTTTGGGGGATGATTTCGGAAAACTTCGAACAACCTATATCCTTATTGATCAGGCCCCCCGGCGCCACGGCGTGATTTTAAGCAAACCCTTCTGGATATGGGGCGCGGAAATGGGAGCCAATGACCGGGGGGTGGTGATCGGCAACGAGGCCATCTATTCCCGGGCCATGGAAAAGAAAAAAGGGCTGATCGGCATGGATCTGGTGCGCCTGGGGTTGGAGCGGGGGGACACAGCCGACCATGCCCTGAATGTGATCACCGAACTGATCGAAGCCCGCGGGCAGGGCGGCGTCTGCGGGTTCCGGGACCAGCGCATGCGCTATGATAACAGCTTTATCATCGCGGACCCGCATCAGGCCTGGATTCTGGAAACCGCCGGCCGGTTCTGGGTTGCCAAACAGGTGAAGACCTTCGGAGCGATTTCCAACTGTCTGACTATCGGAGAAGACTATGATCTCAAATCTGACTGTCTGGAGGACCGGGCCAGGCGGCAGGGATTTTTCAAGGGCAGGGGCGTTTTCAGTTTCAAAAAAACATTCGACAGCCGCCTGATTCCTTTTTTCGCCGCCTCCCGCTATCGGCTCCAATCCAGCCATCACTGCCTTCAGCAGACATTTCAGGAAAAAGGGGTCCATATCAGTCAGATCATGAACAATCTGCGGACCCATGAAGATCAGTATGGATCACCAACCGCCGGAGCCAACCGGGATATCTGCATGCACGCCGGCGGGTTTATCCGCCGCAGTCAGACCTGCGGGTCTATGGTGTCGCAGCTTTCGGACAAAAATTGCCTGCATTTTTTCACCGGCACCTCCGCCCCCTGCCTGTCGCTTTTTAAACCCGTATCTTTTGATTCTGAGATTGATTTCATCGTGTTAAACCCCGACGGAAAAACAGTTGACGGGTCTGTGTGGCAGAATCATGAATACATTCACCGGCGGCTGATTTTCATGGATAAAAAACGACAGATGCTTCAAGAATCCATTGCCCGGACGGAAAATGAGATGCTGTCTATTTTTGAAGAAAAACAATTTTTGCCTACCAGGGATGACATGATCCGAGCCGATGATATTGTAAGAAAATGGTCGGACCGATGTTTTCATGAATACCGGCATCACACCTTTCACTACCCGTCCATGAGCCGATATGGCCGGTTCTGGAAAAAACAGAATGAAATGGATGGGTTTAATTTTTGATAGCGGCTATTCAGGTATTTTAATATAGTGATTGACAATGAACGACATGATATCAGCAAGCTAATCAAGCCGCATATCGGCGGTGGCGATGGTAAAAGAGGCTCCGGCTCCGGCATGTATCTTACGGTATTTTCCGTTGGGGAGCACCAGCCAAAGGGTGCAGGGCCGGGTGCTGAAATTATTAAGCGTCACCTGCCCCTCGCCGGGCGCGGGGTCGATCCAGGCGGTGGTGCCGCGCATCCGTCGAATAACAGCGCCATGGGTATGAAGTTCCCATGTCCCTGCGGAGACGACCATATCCGGCCCGGCCTCCCACTGGGAGCGGTTGCTGATGACGCCATAAGGGCGCTTGGTGTCCCTGGCCAGAACGTAATACGTCAATCCGGCAGGCAGTGATGAAATAAGATCCGGCAAGTCTTCGGTGACAATAAAGATGGCTTCCTGACCGGCGAGCAGTTTCAGGATTCGGGCGGGCTGTAAGGTCAGTCGCGTGACCCCCAGCCGGTACTGGAGATCATGGCATGCTGCAAAACTGAAAGGGAAAAATGCGCCACATTGAGTTTCAAGCTTTTCCGCAAACGCCTTGTTATCACGTCCCAGGACATCATCTTTTCTATCAGTACGGGGCACGGCCAGATACCATACTTCCGTTAAGACAAACAGGCCGGTGAAAACGGCCAGTATGGTCTTTAGTTTCGGCCAGTGCCAGGCACGGGACCATAGGCCCAACATGCGTCCTTCAAGCACTGCCACTGCCGGCAGGAGGGGGAAAATCAGGTCACCCCGCTTGTGCTGGGCCAGCATCAGCGCCAGAAGGCCGATTCCGATGTGGGCCACGAGGAATCGCTCCCCGCGCCTTTCCTCAGCTTCGGACGCCGGATGCCGGAAGATGTTCCAGAGCGCCCAGATGAACAGCGGTGTCCACGGCAGGGCGCGGGACAGGAGATAAAGCGGCGGTCTCAAGCTTAAAAACAGACGGGAAATATCCATGCTATCGCCCACGGACTGATCCCAGAGCTCTTGGACGAAAATCTTATCATAAAACGCAGGCCCCATAACAAGCCAGGCTGCCAGAGCCCACCCGCCCGCCAGAATGAGCGGCAGAACCATGCCCTGCCACCATGAACGGGACAGCCCCTTGTACGGTGTGGTTCGACGATTCCAGAATACGGCAAACAAACCGCCGAATCCAAGCAGGAGGGCAAAGGGTCCTTTGGTCAGGGCCCCCAGGGCAGCCAGGAACCACGCTCGCCACCAGCCCTGGTCCGTTTCCCAGGCCCGCCACGCCTGCCATGCGCACAGCGCCGTAAATCCGGTGAACAAACCGTCCGTGCGCACCAGCGCCGTCTGCCTGACGACAGCGTTGGTGGTCAGATAGCATAATATCGCAAGCCAGCCTGAGCGTTCATCGCTTGTTAGATCGATGGTCCAGCGCCAGACCGCCCAGACGGCAAGCAGGGTGCCGAAAAAAGCAGGCAATGCGAAGGCAAACCGGTGCGCGCCGAACAGCACCACCATGAGGGCGCCGAGCCAGTTATAAAACGGCGGTTTCGAGGCGACATCTCCGTAACTGTCGACTTGGCATAGCCAGTTATTGTTGTAGGCTGCATCGAGTATATACGCACAGACCCTTACCTGATCGCGGCCGCCTAAATCATCCGGCGTCATTATGCGCATGAGAAAGACGGCGCCGACCAGCAGTAAAAGAATGAGCGCGGCACGCTGGCCGAATGCCGGAGAGGCGCTTTTCGGAAAAATAATTTTAGATCGCAATCGGCTGATTTTAGAGCTCATTCTGATCAGACCATTTTATCAATCGGTTTTTGCAAGGAGAGTATTCTACGAACGGTGGCGTGTTTACAAATAGTTGGAATATCCTTACGCCACCCGTTCCATCAACAATCTCCGACAACTCCTGAATCCGCAAGGTCCTGTCCAGGTTTTCCACCTTCGCTGCATCTTCCAGCATGACCGCGCACTGGGGGCAGGCCACGGCGAGAATCTGCGCGCCGGCGGCCGCGGCTTCTCTGACTCTGGCCCGGGATGACGTGTCATCTCCGCCGGAGAGCATGTCCGTGAAAAAATTACCGCCGCCTCCGCCGCAGCACAGGGCGTTTTTGCGGTTCCGGTCCATTTCAACAAGGGAGATTCCGGGCACGGACTGAAGCATCATCCGGCCGGAGACATAGTCCGTGTTATGACGGCCCAGGTAGCAGGGATCATGAAAGGCGATTTTCACCGGGGCGGGATTTTCGGCAAACGTCAGGCGGCCCATGGCAAAGGCGAGAACCTGAGAATAATGAAAAACCTGATAGGCCCCACCCAGGGCCGGGTAGTCTTTTTTCAAGGCATTGAAACTGTGGGGAGACAGGGTGATGATTTTTTTCATTTTAAATTGGTTCAATACCGCAA
>PCSG01000404.1:0-8772 GCA_002772195.1 Desulfobacterales bacterium CG23_combo_of_CG06-09_8_20_14_all_51_8
ACGGCCTTTACGCCAACCGCTATTTCAATTACCGCTTCTATGATGTCAGCCCCCAGGAAGAGGGAATGAGCGAGAAGGCCGCGGAAAACCGGAAAATGGCGGAAAATTACGGCATCCAGCCGGTGGAAATCCGCATGTTTGAAAAAGACGAGCTGAAATTCAAGAAAGCCTATATGGGCCTTGTCATGATCCAGGGCGATATTATCGAGCAAATCCCCGCCATCACCACCACCGACGGCCTGGAATACAAACTGACCACCACCATTGAAAAACTCAACAATAAGATCAGCACCCTGGTCAGCCTGCCGGAAAAAGTCACGGTCCGGCTCATCATGTCGTCGGCCGTCAAAAAAATAGGGCCGGTCATCGGCATCGACGAGATTTCCCAGATTCCGGACCAGATCAAGGCGGCCGTGGAAAAGCTCAATGCCACCAATTACGGTCGGCTCACCTATGATTATGAGGACCCGGACACGGATGAAAAAATCGACGCGGCCCTTAAAAAATACAATATCCGGGTGCTCCAGTGGCCGGACATCGCCGAGCAGAATATTCCCGCGGGCCGGGGCGCCATTGGCCTTTCCGTGGAATACGGCGATGAAAAAGCCTATGTTCAACTCCTAAATGTCATGCGCATTCCCATTTTCGGGACCCGGTACGAACTCATCGACATGGCGAGCCTGGAAGAAATTATCAATGAGCATGTGGAAACCCTGATCGGCATCAACCAAGACATCGGCTATCTGGCGGACCACGGCGCCCTGGAACTGGGCGGCCCGGCCATGATGATGCAGCCCCAGAACAATGACGCGCTCCGGAATTTCCAGACCCTGGTCAATGAAAATTACTCTTTAAAACCCATTCGCCTGAAAGAAGACCCGATCCCGGAAAGCTTAGGCTGCCTGATCATCGCCCAGCCCACGGAACCCTTTACGGATTATGAACTCTTTCAGATCGACCAGGCCCTGATGAGGGGCACGAATCTCGCGATTTTCACGGATGCCTTCAATGAAATTCCGCCGCCCCCCCAGCATGGATTTTCATTTAACATGGGGCCCACCTACAAGCCCCTGGACACGGGCCTGGAAGACCTCCTGGCCCATTACGGGGTTAAGGTGAAGCCATCGTTTGTTCTGGACAAAAACTCCTTCCGCCAGACCCTTCCGGCCCAGGCCGGCGGCGGCGAGCGGCCCATTTATTTCGCGCCGCTGATTAAAAATGAAAACATTGCCAATGATCTGGATTTCCTGAAAAATATCAAGGGGCTCATCGCGCTCAACATTTCCCCTGTGGCCGTGGATTCGGAAATCCTTAAGAAAAACGGGATCACGGCCCACGAGCTGATCTCGTCATCGGATGAGGCATGGGAAATGACCGGCCAGATTAATTTAAACCCCATGTTCATCGAGCCGCCCCAGGAAAAGGACAAATTTAAAACCTATCCCCTGGCGTATTTGCTGGAAGGAAAATTTTCCAGCTACTTCACCGGCAAGGACATCCCGGTCAAAGAGACGGAGAACCCGGATGAATCGGCGACGGACATGGAAACGCCCGATGAACCCAAAATCAAGGAATCGAACCTGCCGGACATCGACGCCGGTGAAACCTTTATCTCCACCGGCAAACCCGGCAAAATCTGCCTGATCGGCTCCTCGGCCATACTTAAGGACAATCTGCTGGATGAGGAGGGCCGAAGCCCCAACGCTGCTTTTCTTTTAAACCTCATTGATTCGTTAAACGGCCGGGAAGATATTGCCGCCATGCGCAGCAAAACCCAGGAATTCAATCCTCTGGAAAAAACCACAGCGACGACCAAGGAGGCCATCAAGTGGTTCAATATCTTAGGTCTGCCGGTCATCGTCGTTCTCTTAGGACTGTTCACCTATTGGCGCAGACGGGTCCGGCGCAAAAACATCCAGCAGCTGTTTGAGAAATAACGGAGGGAGATCATGAAATCCAAAAAGGAACTCGTTATTTTAAGTGCGGTTATTGCGGCCCTGGCCGCCTATCTGTTCTTTCATAAAACCGACCGGACCCATTATGCGCTGCCGGTCATCGCGCCGCTGGCAGATTCCGACATTACGTCCATCAAAATCACCAAAGGGACCCAACCCATTGAACTCATTTCAAAAGATGACCAGTGGCGGATTCCACCGGAAAACTATTTGGCGGATGCCGGAAAAATCAAATCCATGATCGACGCGATCAAAAACCTGACCGTCACGGCCATGGTTTCCGAAACTGAATCCTATGCCCGCTATGACCTGGATGATGAAAACCGCGTCCAGGTCGCGGCCAAGGCGGGAGACAAAATTTTGCGGGCCTTTGATGTGGGAAAGGCGGCCCCAAGCAATCGTCATACGTTTATTAAGCTGCCCGATGACGGGCGGGTCTATCATGCCCGGGACAATTTCAGGGCCCGGTTTGACCTGTCAAAAGAAGATCTGAGGGACAAGACCGTGCTCAAAGTCGACCGCAGCCAGATCCATCAGATGGAAATCACGGACCGGGACGGCAAGCCGGTGTTTGCCATGAAACAGGTTCCACCGAAGGTGGAAGTCGCGGCCGAATCCACGAATGGCAAGGATACCAAAGAAAAGAAAACCCCCGCGGAAACTCCGACCCCGGAACTGGTCTGGCAGGACAAGGACGGCAACCCGGTCAAGGATTCCGACGTCACCACCCTGTTCAACAATGTTGCGGACTTGAAATGCCAGTCTTATATCACCGGTAAAACCAAATCGGATTTCAAGAACCCGGTCTACACCCTGACATTAACCGGCGCCGCCACCCACACCCTTTCCATATTTGAAAAATTAACCGCGGACGACGACACGTATCCGGCAATTTCATCGGAAAATGACTACCCGTTCCTGCTGCCCGGATATAAATTCGATTCAATGGTTAAAAAATAAATGGAAAGTTTTGTTCAGGCAGTGATGCAGATGAAAATTTTTTTCTCCACTGCCTGGCAAACGATCTTTGAAATCGGCCGCATGTCCCAGCCGGCGGCGAAAAAAATCCTGCTCGTGATGGCCGGCGGCAGCCTCGGCGCGGTGAGCCGCTACGGCGTGGGGGTGCTGGCGGCAAAAGCATGGGGGGCCAATTTCCCGTGGGGTACGCTGATCGTCAATCTGGCGGGATGCTTTCTGATCGGACTGTTATTCTCGCTGGCGGATCATGTGCGGCTTCTGACCCCGGAGGTCCGCCTCCTGCTGATCACCGGCTATCTGGGGGCGCTGACGACGTTTTCCACCTTCTCTCTGGAAACCATGAACGCGATCCGCGCGGGAATGGCCGTGCAGCCCCTGATCAATATTCTGCTCAACACGGTCGGGGGCCTGACCCTCACATTTTTGGGGATGTGGCTGGGAAGCATTAAATAGGAGCCCGGAACCATGTTAAATTACAAAGCCATTGAAATTTTCACCAGCGAAGGGGCCCGCTGCCGAAACAAGCCGGTGGCCGATGTGGTGATTGACTATATCCGGAACCTGAAGATCGCGGCCCGCTGCATCGTCACCCGGGGGATCGCCGGATGCGACGAAAGCGGGGAAGTGGCGACCCGAAAGCTGGAAATTCTCTCCTACAACCTGCCGATCCGTATTTACATTATTTTGCCCGCCGCGGAAACCGATCGGGTGCTGGCGGACCTCAATGATCTGATCACCGAAGGCATCGTGGCCCTCCACGGCCTCCAGGTCATCGGGCATAAGGCGCGAAACGCCTTTTTCCCGCGCCAGCTCATGGTCCGGGATGTCATGACGCCCCGGCCCAAAAGCGTCTCAACCTTAAGCCCGTTAAGCGACGCGGCCCGGCTCCTGCTTTCTTCGATCTTCACCGGACTGCCGGTGGTGAATGAGAAGAACCGCCCCGTCGGCATCATCACCCAGGGGGATCTGATTCAAAAAGGCGGCCTGCCCCTGCGTCTGGGCCTGCTGGCGGAGACCGACCCGGATCATCTTGAATCCATCCTGAAAACCCTGGCGGCCCGAAACGCCGAGGCGGTAATGACAACGCCGGCGATCACCATCGAGGAGGACCGGCCCTTGTTTGATGCCGTGGATCTGATGCTTTCCAAAGACGTCAAGCGGCTGCCTGTGGTGGACAGAAACGGACAACTGACCGGAATGCTTTCCCGGCTGGATATTTTTCAAACGGTCATGCGGGAAGCGCCTGACTGGAATTCCTTCCGCGCCCAGAACATCGAGGTGAAAAACTTAAGGACCGTAATGGACATCCTGCGCCGGGACACCTGGACGGTTTCTCCGGAAAGCCCCATCGACGAAGTGATTCAGGTCATCGATCGCAACGATATTCAGCGGGTGGCCGTGGTCGATGCCGACGGCCGGCTCCTGGGCCTGATATCCGACCGGGATCTGCTGCATTACTTCAAACATCAACAAAAGGGCATCTGGGGCCTGTTCTTCAAAGCTAAATCCGCTGCCCGGGAGAATGTCTGCGCCGGAGACCTGCAACAGTGCCTAGCAGCGACCAAAGCCGCCGCGGTCATGAACACCGACCTGATCACGGTCGAAGAAGGCATGCTGATCGAAGACGCCATCGCCTTAATGACCCGGGAAAGTCTCAAACGCCTGCCGGTGGTGGATGGCGCCGGCCGCTTCAAAGGCATGATCAGCCGGGATTCCCTCTTGCGCACTGGATTTGGCCGAGGGGTTTAACCCTTTTTTCTCTTTAATCCCATCACAAGCCCGTCTTGCCTGCAAAGGCATACGCCCGGGAATTTCCTGCAAAAACGGAGGCCCCTATGAAAACAAAACCCATCGCAAAAATCGTTTCCCGCCTCTCCCGCGCGGTTCTGATCGCCGGCGCCGTATTTTTGTGGCCGGCTTCCGTGCTCTATGCCCGGCCGACCGCCGCCATCATTTATCCCAATGATGCGAAAATCACCGAACACCTGTCCGTGGACGTCATTTCCGAAAAAGACCGCTCCCGGGCATCCTTTTTCCTGCCCATTCATGCTGTTCAGGATACGCTGACGGTTGACACGGGGCCTGGCGCCGGCATGATAATTTCATCCGTCACCGTTCTAGAACAGACCCTGCCCTATGCGGATGAGGCCCAGGCATTAAAAAATAAATTAAAGGCCCTCCACCAAAAAAAATCGGAATATGAAACCCGGATCAAGGCGGCCACCGCAACCATTGATTTCTGGCAGACCCGGGCCAAAACCCAGCCGAAAACTCCGGAAAGCGTGGATTCCGTTGAAAAACTGGGCCAGGCCATCGGACGAGGCATCACCGCCGCCTATGATGAAATTTTCCAGCATAACCAGTCCCTTGAAGACCTGGCCGAACAGATCAATGACGTCCAGAAAGAGCTCGACGACCTGACCGGGGCCGCCCGGAAGCGCTGGCAGGTGACGGTGTATTTCTCGGGCGCGCCGAAGACGAAACCCGGCGGGCCCATCGACCTGGTTTGCACCTATCACATCCAAAACTGCGGCTGGCGCTCCGCCTATACCATCAACGCCCTGCCGGAAAACGCCGAGACCCGGCTCGGATGGTATGCGGAAATCACCCGGAACACGGGCATCGACTGGGAAGGCGTGGCCCTTACAATCGCCACGGCCCGGGTAGTCACCCGGCCGGAACCGCCGTTTCTGCGAGACTGGATTATTGCCCCCCACGAGCCCGTCGACTATCCCATGGCCCAGAGAAAAGCCGTCATGTCTGAAGAAGTCATGATGATGGCGGCCCCACAAGAAGACGCCGACAAGACCGGCGGCGCGCCCCCGGAACCCGAACAAGCAGCCGGGTTCACCTTTGACACCTATGATCTGGGCAACCACGCCATCAAATCCGGGGAAACCCGGCGCGTCACCATTCGGGACCTGACGCTGAAATCCGATTTCAAATACCTGGTCCGGCCTCAGGCCGATCCCCAGGCGTTTCTGTTCGCCCAGATTGACGTCAAAGACGCGGACTTTATCAAACTTCCCGAAGGAGACGCCACGTTTCTCGTGGATTCGGCGTTTATCGCCAACCGGCTATTTTCCATGCAGGACAAAGAGCAGAAAGTCTTTTTCGGATCCGATCCCCAGGTGGATGTAAAACTCACCATTCTTGACAAGAAATCCAATGAGACCGGGTTTCTGATGGGGAAAAAACACTTTCAGTGGGGCTGGAAAGTGTCGGTGAACAACCTCAAAGCCCAAAAAATAGATATTCTCATGGAAGACGCGGCCCCACAGATCCGGGATGACCGCATCAAACTTAAAGAGTTATTTGACGCCACTGCCCCGGAAAAAGAAGACAATACCCTGAAATGGACGTTTTCCGTGCCGGCCCATGAAGAAAAAACCGTGGAATATGGATTTTCCATCACGTATCCGGACGATATGACCCTTTCTTTCGGAGGGCGGTAAAAATTTTTCAGAATTATCATCTTACCCATCTTATATAAAATAAACGGGAGGGGGACCCATGGAAAAGAAAATCCGTATCGGCATGCTGATCAGCGGCTCCGGCACCAATATGGAAGCCATTGTCAAGGCCTGTGAGAAAGGAACCATCAACGGCGACGTGGTCTTTGTCGGCTCGGACAATCCAGCAGCCCTTGGCCTGAAAAAGGCTGAAAAAAAGAAAATTCCCACCTTCGTAGTTTATTATGCGGAAATTATCCGAAACTTCAAGCGGGCCCCGGAAGAGCACTTTTTCCCGGACGATTTCGACCTGGAAGATATCAAAATCAAACAATCCCTGATAAAGAAAAAAACCAGCACCAAAAAGATCTCCACGTTTATCGAAACCCGGGCTATCGCCGAAGCAGCCCTGCTGGAAAAAATGAGCGCCCATCCCTTTGACCTGCTGGTCCTGGCCGGATTCATGCGGAACCTGACCCCCTATTTCATCGACCGGGTCAACACCACTCCCGGCAAGCCCCGCATCATGAACATCCACCCGGCCCTCCTCCCGGCCTTTGCCGGCACTGACGGCTACGGCGACACCTTCCGCCACGGCTGCAAGGTCGGCGGCTGCACCGTTCATTTCATCGACTATGGGGAGGATTCAGGCCCCATCATCGGCCAGCGCAGCTTTCCCATCGAAAAAACCGACACCATTGAGTCCATCCGGAAAAAAGGCCTTGCCCTGGAATATAAACTCTATCCGGAATGCATCCGGCTGTTTGCCGAAGGCCGTTTGACCGTCGTTAAGATGACATATGCGGATGCCAAAGGAAACTTAAGCCAGAGAAGCGTTGTTAAAATCGCCCAGGTCCAGTGAGGGGGGATATTCCAATGGATTTTATTTTTTGACGAACCGGACAAAGTCCTCAAACGCGCTTCTGGAATCATGTTTAAACCGGTAGCCGGTCTCCTTCACCAGTTTTTCAGAGCTGGCGATCCAGGGCTGAACCATCATCCGCATGCCCGGGGACGGGAATCGGGTGATAAATGACAGGCGCAGATGCCAGGCCAGGTTATTTAACGGGTAAATAACCGGCCAGGGAAGCGGAATCCGAATGTTGCCCAGCATTTTCACCATTTCGGGAAAAGTGATCGTCCCTTCCCCGGTGACGTTAAACGCGCCTGCCTTCCGCTTTTCCAGCATCAGCACCATGACATTGATCAGATCTTCTTCGTGAACAAACTGCCAGGGCCGGGTTTTGGCCGGCATCATCACCAGCTTTTTCTGCAGATGCTCGGCCATGGGATTTTTGAATCCCGGACCGACCACAAAACAGGGCCGGACAATGGATACAGCGATATCCGGATGCGCGGATTCAAACGCTTTGAAAATCGCCTCAATTTCCCGCTTGTTTTTGGCATAAGTTAAATCATCGTTCCCCCGCAGCGGGCTTTCTTCGGTGAGGGGTTCGTCGTTGTCCGGATAAAAACCATAGGCAGTGGTGGAACTGGTGTACAAAATCTGTTTCACCCCGGCTTTGGCGGAAGCCGAGAGAATATTTTCCGTCCCTCCCTTGTTGATCTCTTCCATCAGCCACTTGTCGTGGATGGGCGGCAGCACATAGGCCGTATGCACCACGGTATCGATTTTCCGGTTCTCAAAAATATCGTCCATGGGCTGACGGATATCCCGGGTATCAAAGGTGTATTTGGGATGCCGGTATGACGGTTCCCGGATATCCGTGCCCGCCACCATATTCACCCAGTCTCGTTTGCAGAGGGCCTTGACCATTTTCCCGCCGATATAGCCGGACGCACCCGTAACCAGTATGTTCATCATCCGTTACCCCTTTATTTTCGGCATGGTCAGCAGTTTTACCGTAAGCCTCCCGGTAAAGGGCAACAGCCAGAACTGAAATGCCATCAAGCGGGTCAAGCCGATATTCCAGTGCAGCTTATTCCCATGGGCGGCCTTCCATATGGTTTTGGCGATTTTTTCCGCGGGGAGTTGGCCTCCCAGATATTTTATCACCTTCATGCTTTTCACATCCTTGCCGGGCGCAAGCATGGGGGTGCGCACATAGGGAGGCTTGATATCACAGACCGTTATTCCGTATGGCTCCAGCTCAATATCCATGGCTTCGGTCATGGCGGAGAGTGCGTGCTTGGTCGCGGAATACACGGCAAGTTCCGGAGTACCGTAAAGGGACGAAATCGATGACAAATTAATGATCCGGGCACCGGGTGTTTTTTTTAAAAACGGCAGACCATGATAAATGCAGGTCAGGCATCCGTTGATGTTGACGTCAACGATTTTATGGTGATCCGATAAACCGACGCGCTCAAATAAACCGAATTTCAAAATCCCCGCGTTATTAAGCAGAACATTGAGCCGGCCGCCC
>PCSG01000404.1:8783-13035 GCA_002772195.1 Desulfobacterales bacterium CG23_combo_of_CG06-09_8_20_14_all_51_8
AAATGCATCGATACCCGACTTGACACTATCCGGGTCAGTGACATCCATCATCCCTGAAAAACAATTGGATGCGCCGATTTCAGCTTCAAGGGTTTTTAAACCCGCGTCATTGACATCAAAAATTCCTACAAACCAGTCTTTTTTCGCAAAAAACAAGGCGGTTTCCCGCCCGATGCCGGAAGCCGCCCCGGTAATCAGAATCGATTTTTTATTCATCCGCTATGCTCCATGCTTCTTTACCGTTGACAGAAACTCCATATACAAAATCGCAAAAACCAGATCCACGATGCCGGCCCCGATCAATATAAAATGAACCTGGCCAGTGACTCCGGCCCATAGCAACGCGACAAACACAAGCAGTTTCCCCAGAACACCCATTTTCACAATGTCGTGATTTCTGTTCAGGTCCATTGAAACCCAGTAATATCCAATGCCGAAGACAAAGGCCAGTCCCAGAAACATGAGAAAAAATACGGGATAGGTCGGCAATTTCATACCGAACAGCGGAAACAAAATCGGGTATCCCACCGCGAACGTCAGGGTCGCCGCCCAGTTCCAGAGGGCGCCGACAAAAAACAACTTCTGATAATAATCTTGTTTAGGCATGATCCTCCCCCACCCCCTTTTTTTTTAATTTTTTCAGCCGTTAAAAAACCTTGATTAATAAACCCGTTCTCCCTTCTGAATATCCCCCAGCCATCGTTCAAAGGTCTGACTGTAAAGTGTCCAGACCATAAAATTGGAAATCCCCCACCGCACGGACAGCGCTTCTTCCGGGCACCCGGTGAGGCACCGATAGCAGCGGAAACAGGTTTTTGCGATTTCCGGCTTCGGCGACAGGCGGATGCTGCCTGTCGGACACTGGGCCGCGCACCACCCGCATTCCGTGCATTTCCCCGCATCAACTTTCGGCTTTGGCAACAAAAACCTTACCAGGGAATCGTTTAACACCGCCCCGATGAGCTGATAAAAACCAAATCCGTGGCAAAGGGCATCCGGCCGGGTTTCCGGGATGGGGCCGGGAACACTGGAATCCAAGTGACGGAGAAGGTCTCTGGCAAAATTTTTGGCTTTTTGCAAATCCTGCGCATCCGGCCGGTCCGGAAACCGCCCCTTCAGACAGGGAACCGGATGGAAACAGGTACCCCGGCTGAGAAACCCGCCAATAACATCCGCCCCCTTTTTCATCAGCGGTTTCGCCAGATCATAGAGGACTTTTCCGGGACCGCCGCCGGAAGTTGAAAACACAAAGGCCTTTTTGCCGGTCAAGTCAGGCAAGTCCCATAAATAGTCTCTGACATTTGACGGAGCCTGACTTTCAAAGCAGGGAGCGCCCACGCCAATCAGGTCGGTGTCCGTAAAATCCGATGGCTGTATTTTCTTAAAACCAATGGTCTGAGCTTCATGGCCGGCCGCATTAAATGATTCGGCCATGGCTTTGGCGACCTTGCGGGTATTGCCTGTCTGGGAAAAATAAATAATATGGATGCGCATGAGATTTCCTTCGACTACGCCTTTTCCAGAATATGGATGCACATGGCCGCTTCCTCCACGCCGATATTGCCGCCCCCGTTTTCCGCAAGGCCGAGGCGCGCGCCCGCCACCTGGCGTTTGCCGGCCTCCCCCCGGAGCTGGACCCCGAGTTCATAGATCTGGGCGAGGCCTGACGCCCCGATGGGATGACCGCGGCATTCCAGCCCGCCGCTGGTGTTCACCGGCTGTTTGCCGCCAATCCTCGTGGCCCCGGTTTCCGCATAGGGACCGCCCTGGCCGATGGGGCAGAATCCCATGGCCTCGGTTTGGTGGAGTTCCCCATAGGCTGTGGCGTCATGAAGTTCAGCCAGGCTGATATCGCCCGGTCCGACGCCGGCCATGTCATAGGCCTTTTTAACTAAGCGTTCGCCGATATCCTCGCCGTCAAAATCCCGGTCCGTGCCGGACCCGTGAACCGATGCCCGGATTTTAACCGGCCGGGCATTTTTCAATTTCGCAAGATACGCCTCCGAGCAGACAATGGCCGCTGCAGCCCCGTCGCCAACGGGCGCACACATGGGCCGGGTCAGGGGATAAGCGATGGGTTTTGCGGCCATCACCTCGTCCACCGTCATATCCATCTGATACTGGGACATGGGATTGAGGGACCCGTGAAAATGATTTTTCGCGCAAATCACGGCCAGTTGGCGCTGGGTGGAGCCGAACCGGGTCATGTGCCACCGGGCTCCCATGGCATAAGCGTCCATGAAGATGCTGCGGCCTTCCCCGGGCGGTGTCTGGCCGTCGGGGATGTCCACCTGGAACAGGGTGTTGGCCTTTTCCATCATTTCCAGGGCCTTGGCAAAATTATCCACATCCATGCAGGTGGCATAGGCGGACAATGATTTAATCTTGTCCGGATGGGTGATTTTCTCGGACCCCACCACCAGGGCCATATCAACCATGCCCGCCCGGATGCCGGTATAGGCCAGGTGCAGGGCCGTGGACGCCCCGGCGCAGGCGTTCTCCACATTGACCACCGGAATAGCGCCGATGCCCATGGACCGAAGAACCACCTGCCCCCGGATGGAATGCTGGTTGTCAAACATGCCCCAGAAGGTATTGGAAAAAAACCCCGCCTGGAGATCTTCTTTTTTGATCCCCGCATCGGAAAGGGCGAGATTGATCACTTCATGGGCCATGTCCCTTACCCCCCGTTCCGGGTACTTGTTGAACCGGATCATGCCAAGGCCGATGATGTTTACATTGGTCATCATTTCTCCTTGTTTATACGATTTGTTATTTCATCATTCATCATTCGCAATCAATCCTTTCTCGGATACGTCTGAATAATCTTATGCCCTCCGGAAATAGCCAGGGTGTCGTTGGACCCGTCCTCAATCAGCATGGCCCGGGCATCCCGGAAGAGTTTTTCCACCAGATATTCTTTGGTCAGGCCGTTGCCGCCGAATATCTGGATGGCGTCACTCGCCACATCAAAGGCGGCCTGGGTGCCGTGGATCTTGGCCATAAGGGAATATTCCTCGGCAGGCATCGACGTATTCTGGTTATAACAAAAGGCCGCCCGACTGATGGCCCGGCTGGTTTCCACTTTTCGCAGCATGTGAAACAGCTTGGTCTGAATGGTGGGATATTCAATAAGGGCTTTCCCTCCCTGGACCCGGGTCTTGGCGTAAGTCAATGCTTCCTCAAAGGCGGCCCGAGCCACGCCCGTTGCCGCAATTCCCATGAAAGCAGTGGTGGTTGAAAGAATAATTTCCAAAAGCGCCTCATACGCTTCCGGTCCGGCAATCAAGTATTTTCCCGGCACCCGGACATTGTCGAAAAATATTTCCCCCTGGTTTAAGTCCCGCTGGCCCATCTTGTCCAGGGCCGCGCCTTTTTTCACTCCCGGCAGATTCAGCGGCATGACGAAAATCCCGCCGCCTGCATGTCCCATGGACTTGTCGATCTGACAAAAAAGGGCGCAATGGGTGGCGATGGTGCCGCAGGAGACCCAGGCGGATTTCTGACCGTTTAAAATAAAATCATCTCCATCCAGCGTGGCAACGCACTGGGAGACGATCTTGGGGTCTCGAAAACTGGGATGACCCGGCATCAGTGTGTCCGAGCCATGGTCCGGTTCCGTGATTCCCCAACAGCCGATCATGGTGACGTCACGGTTCTCGCAATACGGAACGAGAATTTCTTCAATCATGGTTTCTTCCGGCACCATGGCCGCGCCAAAAGCCGGAAAACTGGCGACCCCGATGGCGACGGTCAGGCCGACGCTTCCCCAGGCCAGTTCTTCAAAGACAATGGCCTGTTGAAGGGGCGTCAGTCCCATGCCGCCGTAGGCATCCGGAATCAGGATCGAATGATATCCCAATTCATAGCCCTTTTTCATGAAAGTCCAGAATGGCGACCCTTTGGCAATCACCTTGTCCGGCGTCATCGCGTCCAGTTCCTTGGCAATGGGCCGCATCACTTTTCTCGCGAACTCATTGGCGTTTTTTTTAAGCATCATGTCTTCTTTGGTCAGATGAATATCCATATCCAGAAAATCCATACGATTACCTCTCTTTTTTTAAGGGGATTCGGGTAACAAAATAAATCCTTCCCAAATCCAAATTCCAAATTCCAAAATCCAAATTCCCAACTCATCCCTTCCGATACCGTTCCGCGATCTTATCGGCATGTTTAACCACAATCTCCGGCACCTGTTCAAACAGCACTTTCTGATAAACTTCCATGACGGCTTCGGAATATCCGATGCCCA
>PCSG01000041.1 GCA_002772195.1 Desulfobacterales bacterium CG23_combo_of_CG06-09_8_20_14_all_51_8
GTGGTCTCGTTATTCTTATTGGGTTTCATTGGATATTGCACTGTCGAAGATAAATTTGGTCACTACAACAAAATAACTCATGAAAATGGGAGTATAGAATATTACAATACAGAGACGGGATTAAAATTTGAACATCAAATAGAATAATTTTATGATGTTCCAGCAAAATCAAATCAAATAAAAATGCTATAACCACCCGCTCCACTGGACAGCAGAAGTCGGTCCATTTTTTAACCGGTCTCATTCAAGCGTGATGCCTATTCCTATAAGTTTTTCGGAGGAGGCTTCTGCTGCTCAGTGAGCCGGAACGTTGGATTTAAAATTAGAGATAGTCGAAGATTTGTGAAAGACTTTGTTTGACCATTTTTTGATCTTTATCTGACAACTGACCGATTTTTCGAATTATAAACCTATTATCGAGGGTGAACAATTTCATTCTCACAACTGATGGTGCGGTTAATCCCGATTTTTTTTTATTCATAATTTCACAGTCCAAAGGCCAGGGCGCGTTATTTTTGCTGGTGATCATTGCTAAAACAGAGTGCCCAATTTTATTTCCAAAATTGGAAGTTTGTGACAGTACAAGGGCAGGTCTTCTTTTTGTTTGAGCAGAATCAGTAAATGGAAACGGAACAACCACAACATCAAAAGGTTCATAGATCATTGTATGCTTCCTCATCATTTTGTGAATTCCATTCATTTAGAGTGGGAACAAGTGCATTCATAAATTCAATGTCTATTGGGCTTGCTTTTCTGAGTTTAATTATGTCTTTATCGATTTCGAAAGTAATGATATCGCCAGCATTGAGGTTTAACATTTTTCTCACGGCTTCTGGTACAGTAGCTTGGTATTTTTTTGTAAGTTTGCTTATTGCGGTTTGCATAATATTCTCCTGTTTGAGTAATACGGTATTACGGTAATACTAATACAACAGGTAATATTTGTCAATATTTAAAAATCCAACCAATAGCTCCACCTGACCCGAAGGGCCTCGCGGCCATCGGGTCAGGTGAGCATGGCGTTAGCTCATCTTTTTCAGAGAGTTAATATTGACTTTTTGATATCACATTGATACTATAATTTCATGGCACGAAAAATCAAGCAGCTTATTAAGGATCTTGAAAAAGCAGGTTTTATTAATCGAGGTGGCAAGGGAAGCCATCGTAATTTTCTTCATCCCAAAGGAATTGCTATTACGGTTTCAGGTAAACTTGGGGATGATGCAAAGCATTATCAAGAAAAAGAAGTTGAGATCAAAATTAAGAGGTCTAAAAAATGAAAAAGAAAGATCGTTATTTAAAAATTGTTGAATGGTCGGATGAAGATCAATGTTATGTTGGTTCTATTCCTGGTTGGATTGGAAAATGTTGCCATGGTGTTAATGAGGTTGAAGTTTATCATCAACTGGGTCAGATACTCGAAGAATGGATCGAAGTTTATGAAGAAGATAAAATTCCTTTACCTTCAAGTATTACGGCAAAGAAATATTCCGGTAAGTTTCAGTTAAGAATTGACAGTGATTTGCACAAAGCCCTTGCCATTAAGGCAATGCAAGCGGATGAAAGTTTAAATAATTTTTGTGGGAAAATATTAAAAAAAACAATTTTACAAGCTGATATAACAAGGGCTAACAATACTAATTCAGCCGACGTAAAAAGCCGCGCGGCTGATTAGCGGCGTTGGATCGAAGGAAAGGATATATGAAAGACCACCTGCTTTACAACGATCCGAGTCGCTTACTCAGATACAGGGACTCGATTTATGCGTCTGATCTGCTAGTATGCGCGATCGCTTACTTTGATTTCTTCACATTTCTGAACAAAGGTCCAAAGACGTTTGATAAGATCTGCAATAATTTGCAAATCCAGTCGCGGCCGGCGGATGTCCTGATGTCGCTTCTTTTGTCCATGGAATTGATCGAAAGGTGTGAGCAAAAATATAGGTTGACCGAATTGTCTGCCACATACCTTGTCAGCGACAAACCCGTCAGTCTGGTTCCTTATTATTGTTCTCTCAAAAACCGTCCTCAATGTGTGGAATTCCGTGATATTCTCCAAACTGGAAAACCTGCTGGCTGGTCTAGCAAGAAAGAAGGCAAAGACTGGATGAAAAGCATGCAAGACTTGGAATTTGTAGATTCTTTTACTGCTGCCATGGATAGTCGTGGTGCTTTTCTTGCTCAGAGACTTGCAGAGAGGTTCAACCTTAGTCGGTACGCCTCTCTTTTGGACATTGCCGGAGGCTCAGGCATTTACGCTTGTTCCATTGCGTGAACAGCCACCTTGCCGCTACTGTCCTTGAAATACCGCCTGTGGACTTTGCAGCGACACGTTCAATCGAATTAAAAAGCATGTCGTCCAGGGTTAACGTTATCGCTGGAAATATGTTTGAAGAGCTTCCTGCTAACTTTGACGTCCATCTATTTGCCAACGCTTTCCACGATTGGGATATTGAATCCGTGAAAAAACTATCAGCTAATTCCTTTAAGAATTTGTTGCCAGGTGGTCTTATTGCGGTTTTTGACGCCCATTTGAATCAATTCAAGAACGGCCCTCTTCCCGTTGCCGAGTATTCCTGTCTTTTGATGCATTCGACGGAAGGCAAATGCTATTCAACAGCAGAAATAGGTGATATTCTTACGTCTACTGGTTTTGGTCAAATTGAAGTCACCGATGTAGCGGCAGATAGGACCTTAATTACTGGAAAGAAAAATTGAATTCTATGGCGCGATGAAGGATCAGTAAAATCGGAACACCCAAAAGAGAGGGATGTCCAACTACTCAGTCCACCGGACGGCAAAAAGCCGCCGCCAGTGACCTGAGCGTTAGCTGGCATTGCCGAGCATGGAGGATATTATGAGCATAGCTGTTTGGATAAATAATGATACTGACAAAAAAATTGTTGAGAAGTTTGATTGTCTGTACTGTCAAGAAGGAGAATATGAATCGGAGTGTTCAGTATGTCAAGGGACGGGAAAATTGACCAAGGTAAGGTCACAATATTATATGAATTTGGCAAACAGCAGTTTTTGTGATTTATGGAAAAAATTAAGGATTCCCTTGGATAATGGGGATGGTTCATTATGCGGTCAAATTTCAGCGTTGAAGTTAACCAAAGCAATTAAGGATTGTAAAGACAAAATTAGTCACTCTCTTCACAAATTAAACGAAATTTCTCAAAGGGCTTTTCAGATGGGGGAAGATATATTTTGGGGGTAGTGTCAGCGAACAGTCTTTGTCAGCGTTGCCTTGTCGGACCAAATCAACTTATTGCGGGTTCCGGGGGACAGCATACGGGTTCCGGGGACAGCGGGTTCCGGGGACAGCATATGCAACTTTACGGGTTCCGCATACGGGTTCCGGGGTTCCGGGGACAGCA
>PCSG01000046.1:0-397 GCA_002772195.1 Desulfobacterales bacterium CG23_combo_of_CG06-09_8_20_14_all_51_8
TGGGCCCGGCGGGGGCTGTCCTGAATGCAGAAATTTTTCACCGGATACCCCAGCTCCGCCAGACTTGATGCGGCGGACGCACCGGCAAGCCCCGTGCCCACCACGATGATCTCAAATTTCTTTTTATTGGCCGGATTCACCAGCTTTAATTCAAACCGGTGACGGTCCCATTTTTCCGCCAGGGGTCCGGCAGGAATTTTTGCATCTAATTTTAGGTCTGGTTTTTGGTCTGATGCGACATCAGGTTTCATATGGTTTCCTCAATTCATGATAAATCCAACATAGGCGGGAATAAATCCGAAACCCGCGGCGACCAGCAAACTGAACAAAAGCCCAAGTCCCCGGATGACCGGCAGGTATTTGGGGTGATTGGCCCCCAGGGTCTGAAACAGGCTCC
>PCSG01000046.1:415-3418 GCA_002772195.1 Desulfobacterales bacterium CG23_combo_of_CG06-09_8_20_14_all_51_8
GAACCGCAGCCACAATGACCGCCATGGTATAAAAAATAACATAGGGCAAGGATTTGAATGTCGCAGTCATGGCTTGAAACACGGTTTGCCGGTCATGGTCGATAAAATGAAAATTAGAGAGATGAACGGCGACAAAGGCCAGGATGATGAGGCCGGTATACGGCATGGTCATCGATCCGATGGTGCGGCCCCCACCATTTTTTTTGACCTGGTAGCGCACAGGCCGGGCCTTCCAGTTTTGCCAGACAAGGAAACAGCCGGTGGACACATGGATGACGGCAAAAAAAAGCAACCCGGCTTCCGCCACCCGGATCAGGGGGCCCAGGGCGTGAAGGTGCTTCACATAGGACTCAAACAGCTCTTTCCCGCCATACAGGGTCAGGTTGCCGATCAAATGGATGAGGAGAAAGAGACAAAAACATAGTCCTGTCAGGGCCATGAGCAGCTTTTTGCCGATGGATGTGCGGATGGTGTCAACAAACCAGTTCATGATGGCTCTCCCCGAAAATTAGAAAACTCTTGAAATTTAGTATATTCAATAAGACTTATAGGCCCTATATTCCCCCAAAAACTTCCCGGCACATCTCACCCATCAACCCCAGATTTTCACACACATTGACCCCGGCGGATTTTAAAGCCGCAATTTTGGCTTTTGCCGTGCCGCTGCCGCCGCTGATGATGGCACCGGCGTGTCCCATGCGCCTGCCAGGGGGCGCGGAGATGCCGGCGATAAACCCGATGACGGGTTTGGTGACGTTTGACCGGATAAAATCTGCAGCGTCTTCTTCCGCATTGCCCCCGATTTCGCCCACCATGACAATGCCTTTGGTTTCGGGGTCATTCTGGAATGCGGCGAGGCAGTCGATAAAATTCGTGCCGTTTACGGGGTCTCCGCCGATGCCGATGCAGGTGGTCTGGCCGATATTCTTTCCGGTGAGCTGGAACACCACTTCATAGGTCAGGGTTCCTGACCGGGACACCACGCCGATGGGTCCGCCGGGTTTGTGGATTTTGCCGGGCATAATGCCGATCTTGGCCTGTCCGGGGCTGATGATCCCAGGACAATTGGGTCCGATGAGCCGGGAACCGGAACCCTTTAACATGTGTTTGACCCGCATCATATCCAAAACCGGAATGCCTTCGGTGATGGCGACAATCAGCTCAATCCCGGCGTCCACCGCCTCCATGATGGCGTCCGCCGCAAACGGCGGCGGCACAAAGATCATGGTGCAATTGGCATGGGTCTTCTCTTTTGCTTCCCGAACCCCGTTAAACACCGGGATGTCATCCATCAGGCTCCCGCCCTTGCCCGGCGTGACGCCCCCCACAACCTGGGTCCCGTAGGCCACACACTGACGAGTATGGAACTGGCCTTCCTTCCCGGTTATTCCCTGAACAAGCAGTCGCGTATCGGAATTAACGAAAACACTCATGTCAATTTATATCCTTAAATTATGAAAAATTATATAAAGTTGTGTTAAGAAACGGCAATATTCGCTACTTTCTCACCCGCATCTTTCATGTCCACAGCGGTAAAGAGTTTCAAACCGGATTCTGCAAGGATTTTTCTGCCCTCTTCGACATTTGTTCCTTCCATGCGGACCACTAAAGGTACCTTAATCTTTGTTTTCCGGGCGGCTTCCACTACACCATTAGCCAGAATATCGCACCGCAGAATCCCGCCAAAAATATTGATCAATATGGCTTTGACCTTGTCATCGCTTAAAATAATCTTAAATCCCTTTTCAACCATTTCCGCCGTGGCTCCGCCCCCTACGTCCAGAAAATTAGCCGGTTCCGCCCCTGCCAGCTTGATGGTGTCCATCACGGCCATGGCAAGCCCTGCGCCATTGACCATATTCCCGACCGTTCCATCGAGATTAATATAGTTTAAATTATATTTTGATGCTTCCACCTCCAGAGGATCTTCTTCATCCAAGTCTCGGAACTCCAGAATATCTTTATGCCGAAACATGGCATTGTCATCGAAGTCCATTTTGGCATCCAGCGCGATTACTCTGCTCTCTTTTGTAATCACAAGGGGATTAATCTCAACCAGCGAACAGTCGTTTTCCACAAATAAATAATACAGGCGGGTGAGAATTTGTGAAAATTCTTTAATCACTGATGCCGGCAGATTCAGACCAAACGCAACCTGGCGACAATGATGCGGTGAAATACCACTTAATGGATTGATAAAAACCTTTATAATCTTTTCCGGAGTCAGTGCCGCAACTTCTTCAATATCCATTCCACCGGCTTCACTGGCTATAACAAGGATACAGGCCGTTTCCCTGTCCGGGATCAAGCTTAAATATAATTCTTTTTCAATATTCACCCCTGATTCGACAAGAATCTTTTTCACCTGCTTCCCCTCCGGTCCCGTCTGATGGGTCACCAGGTTCATGCCGATAATCGATGAGGCATGTTGAGAAACTTCATCCAGAGAATGGGCAAGCTGAACACCGCCGCCCTTCCCACGGCCGCCGGCATGGATCTGAGCCTTTACTACTACCGGGAATTTTCCGATTCCTTTAGCGATCTGCGTTGCATTTTGATGATCAAATGCCACATCACCGTCAGGAACAGGAATCTTGTAACTCCTGAAAATTTGTTTTGCCTGAAATTCATGTACTTTCATACTTGTTTTCTCCTGTCTTAGGAACGTTCTCTGTGTAACGTTCTATTTCAAATCACGGTAATAGCTGTCGATATTATAAATCGCAGCCATGGGGTTATGCCCGAGCAGTCGATCTTTTACTGCAAAAACGGTACACAGTGCTTTCGAATATTTAAGGAACAAAGAATCATGCCCCACGCATAATCCCAATAAAATATTGAAGTCGGTTTTTTCATCGTTCAGAATTAAAGCCTGCATAATGGGGTTACACATGGTCTCAAAATTACCGGGAGAAATCTTCTGATCGTCACGTACATCAATTTTTTCCTTAGGGATCCGTCCGACTTTACACGCGACGGAAATAACAACAAAATCCCGGTTAG
>PCSG01000022.1:0-3450 GCA_002772195.1 Desulfobacterales bacterium CG23_combo_of_CG06-09_8_20_14_all_51_8
ATGGGACAACAGCGCCTACTCGGTGGGACTGACCTGGGATTTGACTCCGGACACATCGTTTTGGGGGAGCTGGGCCACGAGTTTTCGCATTCCCAATGTGGATGAATTTGCGGAAAGTGAAGAAGGTCTCCGGCCCCAGGAAGGAGTGCATATGGAAATCGGGGGCCGTAGGCATTTCGGGGATTTTATGACCCTGGCCCTCTCATTGTTTGATATCCGTGTGGATGATGAAATTTATTACAGCGACATCAACCGCAACTATGATGACAAAACCGTTCGCCAGGGCATTGAAACGGACGTTTCCGTCAATCTGACGGATACCATTCGCCTGTGGGCAAATTATACTTATATGCAAGCGGAGTTTGACAAAAAAAACACCACAATTCCCCTGGTTCCCGAGCATCTGGCCTCTTCGGGCGTCCTTTGGAAACCCATGCCGGCGGTGGTGTTTGCTCTGTCCGGGACCTATACCGGGTCCCGGTATGACGGCAATGACACGGAAAACAACCGGTATGTGAAACTTGACGATTTCATCGTCTTTGACACAAAGCTTTCATATGAAATAGGCGATTTCACCACATTTATCGGCATCCATAATATTTTTAATGAATTGTATGAAACCAGCGCGTACAGCGAACAGTATTATCCCATGCCGGAACGAACGATTTACGGAGGAATCCGGTGGACCTGTTTTTAACCCGAAAAACGATGGAGAGTTCAAGGCTCTTGATTAGACGGCGAATTTATCTTGTCGTGACGCTCATGCTTTTATTAATGGCAGGCCAGGCGATGTCTGCTGATGTTTCCTATTCACCACCAGCAGGGCAGAATGGGTCTGCGGCCATTCCCATGGATGATTCGGCCTTTGTGGCCTGGGCCAAAGGCTATGAAAATTATGATGTGGGCACGGATGTGGACTCAGCCTGGCAGACTCCCGAATATGCCCTTGGCCCGGCGGTGGGTACTTCCTTTGACATTGTTTCCCTGGGTCGGGGCGGTCGCATTACCCTGATCTTTGACGCACTCATTGAAAACGGCGAGGGATGGGATTTTGCGGTGTTTGAAAATTCCTTTAATGATTATAGTCTGGAACTGGCCTATGTGGAAGTCTCCAGCAACGGGGTGGATTTTGTCCGGTTTGATTCGATTTCCCTGACGACTGACCCTGTGGGTGGATATGGCAGCGTGGATGCCACCCTGATCAATGGACTTGCGGGAAAATACCGGCAGGGATTCGGTACGCCCTTTGATCTGTCCGATCTTTCAGCGCATCCCGACGTGCTTTCCGGTGCTGTGGACCTTTCGCAAATTACCTATGTGCGGATCGTCGATATCATCGGTGACGGCAGTTGTTTCGATACGGAAGGCAATATCATCTATGATCCGTATCCCACGGTGAACAGCGCAGGCTTTGATCTGGACGCCGTTGGAATCTCCAACGGCGCGCCGTATCCCGCGGGGAGCTATATCGAGGGGCAGGCCCCCGAGCCGCCGGAACAAGAGGGCAGGGCCGGGTTCGGCGGCAGCGGCGGGTGTTTTGTCCGGAATCTTTTTTAGGGAAAAAGGTGTTCGGTCAAAGAGTTAAAAAAGAATACAGCCCTGCCGCTGAAAGGGCAGCCGGGCTGCATCTTATATGAATAAAACGAAAGATCCCTGATTTTATTTAAAAGGTAACAGCCACTCCGGCACCACCGTAAAAATTCGTGTCCTGCTCCACCAGCACGTCTTTATCAATGGAGTCCGTGTATGCCAGACGGCCGGATAACGACACATTATCCATGACAGCGTAAGTCAGGCCCATGCTCAAGGTATAATCAAAAAATCCCGGATCCTTGCTGCCAGCGAAATCCTTGCCCGCGTATCCGGCCCCGGCGCGCAGGCTCATGGAGAGTTTCGGCATGAGCTCCATACCATAGCCCAGATACGGATTCAGATAATAATCCTCCACCTCGTCAAAATCATAATAGCTGGCCAGACCCACGGAAACCCCGTCAACCGGCTTAACGATAGCATCCAGATACACTTCCCGGGTGCCTAATGCACCGCCCTCAAACGCTTCACGGGTAACCTCCTCGCTCTCCTTGATGGTCGTCGTCTTGATGGTCGGGAACATGTATTCGATATATCCGGCGGTGATCGCCACCGGACCGGCCTGATGCGTGTAGCTCAGGGTGAGGTCCACCTCGGAGAATTCCCCGCTTTTCAGCGTATCGTCATAATCATCCACATCCAGATTACCCCAGACATTCAAACCAAACCCGCCGGACACCACGTTCACACTCGGCTGTACCACCAAGCCGTCGTTAAAAGTCATTCCCCGCCACACATAGGCGGAATTGATGTCCACCGCAGTGGTGGCATCTGCGGCAAACGCCGTCCCCGAAGCAACCAGCATGCCTGCCAAAACCATCAATATCAATGCGTTATTCCTTTTCATAATCGAATCCTTCCTTGTTAAAAAAATTTTTAATATAAAGTTTCAAAACGTTGATTGCTTACACAAAAATTATTTCTTCATTTTTAAATAGCGGCTTCATTTTCTTCCCCGGTCCGGATGCGGAAGACCCGGGTTATCGGCGAAACGAAAATCTTGCCGTCCCCGGTCTCACCGGTCTTGGCTGCCGCCGCGATGGTTTTCACCAGACTTTCCGCCTCACTGTCTTTAACGACAATATCGATTTTGAATTTGGGTATCATGTTAATGGTATATTGTCCGCCCCGGAACTGCTGGGTCAGGCCTTTCTGCCTGCCGTGTCCTTCAATCCGGGTGACGCTGATGCCGGGATAACCTTTTGTTTCAAGCGCCTGACGTACATCTTCGAATTTTTCGGGCCGTATGACGGCTGTTATTTTCTGCATAATTCACCTCCCTGGTTGTTTTATTTATTTTGAATGAAAAATTCCGGATAAGCCGCGCCGCCGTGCTCGAATACGTCCAGCCCTCTGACTTCTTCCTCGGGTGTGACCCGGATGCCCATGACGGCGCCCAGCACCTTAAACACGATAAATCCAGCGCCGAAGGCCCAGGCTGCCGCCACGGCTGCGCCAATAATCTGAGCGATAAGCTGGCCTGCCCCGCCGCCGTAGAACAAACCGGTGACAAAAGGCGCATCCATGGAATAATTCCCGTAGGTGCCGTCGGCGAAAAGTCCAACGCTGATAAGCCCCCAGATGCCGTTGACACCGTGGACGGATACCGCACCCACCGGGTCATCAATGCCCAGGCTTTCAACCCCGTACACGCTGATCACCACCAGCGCCCCTGCCACCAGTCCAATCACCATCGCGGCCCAAGCCTCAACCCATGCGCATCCTGCCGTCACCGCAAACAGGCCGGCCAGCACGCCGTTAAAGGCCATGCCCACGTCCCATTTTTTCGTTTTAAAATAAATCATGAGCAGGGCCACAAGTCCACCGGCGGCTGCCGCAAGATTAGTATTGACCGCAATC
>PCSG01000022.1:3463-3594 GCA_002772195.1 Desulfobacterales bacterium CG23_combo_of_CG06-09_8_20_14_all_51_8
AATGACTGGCGTTAAATGTGGAACCGGGATTGAACCCGAACCAACCGAACCACAGAATAAATGTGCCAAGAGCGGCCAACACGATGCTATGGCCGGGAATGGCGTTGGGTTTACCGTCTTTTGCAAATTTT
>PCSG01000207.1:0-3591 GCA_002772195.1 Desulfobacterales bacterium CG23_combo_of_CG06-09_8_20_14_all_51_8
CAATTTTTTTATTAACAACCTGTTTTTATTGATGATATAAATTTCTCCGCAGCCTGAGGGTGTCCACGAA
Organism: Desulfobacterales bacterium CG23_combo_of_CG06-09_8_20_14_all_51_8; assembly: GCA_002772195.1. Classification (GTDB taxonomy): domain Bacteria; phylum Desulfobacterota; class Desulfobacteria; order Desulfobacterales; family Desulfosalsimonadaceae; genus SURF-3. Next base: position 71 of record PCSG01000207.1, read on the forward strand.
AAAGCGGGAAACTTTAGATTTTAATAAAACAAATAAAATTATTTAACTACCAAAGGCACTGCAAGGGTGTCAAGAAAAAATTGAGCCCAAACTATTTGATTTTTTTATTAAATATCAAGCAGTTACTCTTTTGATCCCGGGCCGCGGATTCCCGGCGCCGGGACCCGGGCCGTCATTTGCCCGAATTTTCATTTTATTTCCGTAAAAAAGTTGGTAATGGTCTTATTGTTTCTGATTAAAGACAATAGACACAACAACAGGAAGCTGATAACGCCATGGAAAAAATATTCTTGCGCATCATTCTGATGATCTGCCTGATCATCAGCTTCGAGACCGGGATTTTTGCCTCCGAGACAACGGAAGCGGAAGTATCCGCCACCCCGGCATCCCCCCCGTCCCATGAAACCCTCCTGGAAAAACTGGGAGCGCGATACAATGCCGCGGATTTTTCCGCCCGGTTCCATCAGGAGTCCCTTTTAAAGGCCCTGGATATCACGGATAAGGCCGCAGGCAAGGTATGGTTCAAACATCCCGGCATGATGCGGTGGGAATACGAACAGCCGGAAAAATACGCTATTATTTCCGACGGCAAAACCCTGTGGATTTACCGCCCCGAGGACAACCAGGTGGTGATCGGCGATGCCATGACCTATTTCAGCAACGGCAAAGGCGCCAGCTTCCTGTCCAATTTCAAACTGGTTCAGGACGCCTATACAGTCACCCTCGCCGAACCGGACAACGACGACCGCTATACCCTCAAACTGGTCCCCCGGAAAAAACAGCTGGATCTTGCGGCGATTTTCCTGAATGTCGACAAACGCACTTTTGATATTAAAAGCGTGCGGACGTTAAACGATTACAATGATGAAACCCGCATTGAATTTTCAGACCTGAAGTTTGAGGCGACGGACCCGGATCTTTTCCATTTCCGGATTCCGCCGGGCGCGGATATTTTAAAACTGGATGAATAAACCATGAATACACCGTTGAAAAACCGGATTCGCCTTCTGGCAAAAGAAAAAAACGCCATCATTCTGGCCCACAACTATCAGCCGCCGGAAATTCAGGACATGGCCGATCTCTGCGGAGACTCCCTGGAACTCAGCATCCGGGCGTCGAAAACCCAGGCCGATATCATTGTCTTCTGCGGCGTGCGGTTCATGACGGAAACCGCCTCCATTCTGTGTCCGGAAAAAACCGTGCTGCTGCCCCGGCCGAATGCCGGATGTCCCATGGCAGACATGGTCACCCCGAAAGCGCTGGGCGACTGGATCTCCCGGTATCCGACCATGCCGGTCGTCACCTATGTGAACTCCACGGCGGCGGTCAAGGCCCTGACCACCATCTGCTGCACCTCCGCCAATGTGATCCGGGTCGCGGAAAGCATAAAAGAAAAAGAAATGCTGATGGTCCCGGACCGGAACCTGGCCGCTTATGCGGCCGCGCACACGAACAAAACCATCCACCGCTGGAACGGCTGCTGCCCCTATCATGACGCCCTGACCCCGGATCAGGTGATCCGGCAGAAAAAAGCCCATCCGGACGCCCTGTTCATGGCCCATCCGGAATGTCGGTCTGAGGTCCTGGCCCTGGCGGATGAAGTCACCAGCACATCGGGAATGCTTAAAATCGCTCGGGAATCGGATCGCCGGGCGTTTATCGTGGGTACGGAAGTGGGGCTGCTCTACCCCCTGCAAAAGGCGAATCCGGACAAAATTTTTTACCCGGCATCCCCGGCCATGGAATGTACGGATATGAAAAAAATTACGCTTGAAGATGTGGCGAAAAGCCTTGAAACCCTCAGCGGCGAAGTCAAAGTGCCGGAGGAAATCCGGATTCCGGCGTTAAAGTCCGTGCAGCGGATGATTGAATTATAATGCCTCCATCACCTCATCCGGAATATCGGCATTGGTGTAGACTTTCTGAACATCGTCATTGTCTTCCAGGGCATCCATGAGCTTGACCATAGATTCCGCCTCTTTCCCCGCGATGCTGATATAATTTTTAGGCAGCATGGTCACTTCCGAATCCACAATGGGAATGGCCGCCTTTTCCAGAGCGGTTTTCACGGCATCAAAGTCATCCGGGGCCATGACGATTTCAAAATTGTCCTCGTCTTCATCCCTTATGTCTTCAGCGCCGGCATCCAATGCCACGGACATGAGGGTTTCCTCATTCACGGCTTTCCGGGAGACGGAAATCCATCCTTTTTTATCAAACATCCAGGCCACGCACCCGTTTTCACCGAGGTTTCCGTTATGTTTGTTGAAAACGTGCCGGATGTCCGCCACCGTGCGGTTTTTATTGTCGGTCAGGGATTCCACCAGAACTGCCACGCCGCCCGGCCCATATCCCTCATAGGAGAGTTCCTCGTAATTCACCCCTTCCAGTTCGCCGGTCCCTTTTTTGATGGCGCGATCCACATTGTCCTTGGGCAGATTGTTCACCTTGGCCTTCAGCAGGACGGTCCTCAGCCTCGGGTTGGCGCTGGGATCTCCTCCCCCGAGACGGGCGGCGACAATGATTTCCTTGACCACTTTGGTGAAAATTTTCCCCCGCTTCGCGTCTTCCGCGCCTTTCTTGTGTTTTATATTCGCCCACTTGCTATGTCCCGACATTCCTCATCCTCCTGTTTTTTCCCCAAACCGATAATGTATATTTCCTTGCTTTCCTTGCGACAGCTCTGGGGCTTGAAAATTTTATGCCGCTCAAAACCGTTGCGCACCGCCTCGATGAATGCTTCAAAATCCCCGCCCTGAAAAATCTTGCACACAAAACAGCCGCCCGGGACCAGGTGTTTCCGGGCGATTTCCAGGGCCGCCCGGCACAGATAATAGGACCGGGCCGCATCCACATCCCGATGGCCCGTGGTCGATGGCGCCATGTCGCTCAACACCGCGTGATAGCCCGTGCCCAGGATTTCCGCCGTTTTTACCGCGTCACTTTCCGATAGCGCGATCACATCGCCGGTCATCACGCGCACATGGGCCGGAAACGGCTCGGAAACTTCCTTGAGATCAATGCCCACTACCCGGCCCTTGTCCCCCACTACCCGGGCCGCGTATTTAACCCAGGAACCCGGCGCACATCCTATATCCAGGACCCGGTCCCCCTTTTTCATCACATGAAATTTTTCCTGAATTTCCTGGAGCTTGTATACGGACCGGGCCGGGAAATGCTCCTTTTTCGCTTTCCGGGCGAAATGGTCGGTCTGATACTTGTTCGGCTGTTTTCGCTTCATATTATAAATCGCCGGCCCAGGTCAAGACAAGCTGTGTGTGCTGAATTAAAATAAATTTTCCATGACCTGGGAGAGACTGGTAATCCCGATCAGTTCGATCTGATTTTTTTTGGTCAGTTGTTTTAATGAGGTTTTGGGCACGATACACCGGGTGAACCCCATTTTTTCCACCTCAGCGATACGGGCTTCCAGATGGGACACCCCCCGCACCTCGCCGGAAAGACCGACTTCGCCGATGGGAATCATGGCCTCAGGCAGGGGTCGGTCCAGAAAACTCGAC
>PCSG01000207.1:3599-6598 GCA_002772195.1 Desulfobacterales bacterium CG23_combo_of_CG06-09_8_20_14_all_51_8
CCGCCGGTTCCGAGACTTTCACGCCGCCGGTCACGTTCATGAAGATATCTTGCCCGGCCAGATTCAGGCCCAGTTTTTTTTCTATTACCGCCACCAGCAGGGACACCCGGTTGTAATCCAGCCCCATGACCGTCCGGCGCGGGGTCCCGAATCCCGCGCTGCTGATCAGGGCCTGAAGCTCCACCAGGATGGGCCGGGTCCCTTCGATGCAGGCCGTCACCACGGACCCCGGCGTATTGGCGGCCCGTTCGGCCAGAAACAGGGCGGAAGGGTTCTTCACTTCTGCAAGCCCGCTTTCCTTCATCTCAAACACGCCGATCTCGTTGGTGGACCCGAACCGATTTTTCACGGCCCGGAGGATCCGAAACTCATGATTCTGGTCCCCTTCAAAATACAGGACCGTATCCACCATGTGCTCCATGATCCGAGGTCCGGCAATGGCTCCGTCCTTGGTCACATGGCCGATGAGAAAGGTGGGAATGCCCGTCCGCTTGGCCATGATCATGAGTTTCATGGTGGATTCCCGCACCTGGCTGACACTGCCCGGGGCCGACGTCACCTCCTGGCTGAACATGGTCTGAATGGAATCCACCACCAGCCCGTCCGGCTGGACCGTCTCCACCATCTGCAAAACCGCGTCGATGTCGATTTCAGAAACCACCAGCATGCCCGAAGAAACCGCTCCCAGGCGCTGACTGCGCATTTTGAGCTGACGGATGGATTCTTCGCCGGAAATGTATAAAATTTTCTTGTTCTGCCGGGCCAGGGCGTGGATGACCTGGAGCAGAAGGGTGGACTTGCCGATGCCCGGGTCCCCGCCGATCAGCACCAGACTTCCGGCGACGATCCCGCCTCCCAGGACCCGGTCGAATTCACCGATGCCGGTCCGGGTCCGGGGGTCCGCATCCATAGGCACGGTGTCGATGGGCACGGGCCCGGCCTGAGACAAGGATGCGCCGGACCGTCGGCCCGGACCGCCGGTTGGTGCTACGCGTTCTTCGACAAAGGCGTCCCATGCCCCGCACTCCGGGCATCGGCCCAGCCATTTCAGGGAATGATACCCGCAGGACTGACAGCAGTAGATGGTTTTCGTCTTTTTCATGAATTCCCATTGATTAAGATGATGATTATGAGTAAGATCCTATCCATTGCACAATGTCCGGCATCAGCAACGCAAATCTGACACCCTGTAAACCAGGGTCTCACGAATTATGATTGATTACCACGTTCACACATCCCTTTGCAACCACGCAGATGGCGCCATGGATGACTACATCCGGAACGCCATTGCGGCAGGGCTGAGCGAAATCTGTTTTCTGGATCACCTGACCCTGCATGAACGAGGCCGGCGGTTGTCCATGACGCCGGACATGGTGCCTCTGTATTACCAGACCGTCCGGACCCTGGGGCAGTATTATAAAAAGGACATTCACGTCAAGGCCGGGCTGGAAGTCGATTTTGACCCGCAAAACGCCCGGGCGGTTCAGATAATCATTGATCCGTTGGATTTTGACGTCATCGGCGGCTCCGTCCATTTCTTAGACCAGATCAACATGGTCAGCCGGAAAGACACTGAAGCCCGGGAAAACGAAGCTATTGACAAATTGTGCGACCTTTATATCGATCGCCTGTACCAGATGATCGAGACCATGGATTTGGACATTGTCTGCCATCTGGATGTCTTCAAAAAATTCGGCCGCCGGCCGAACGGCGCATTTGAAACAAAATTTGACGCGGTCCTGTCCGCCATCCGCGCCCGGAACCTGACGGTGGAACTAAACACCAGCGGCCTCAGCCACAAGGGAGAAGAATTTTATCCGAGCCCGGGGCTGATCAAAAAATGCCATGAAAGAAATATTCCCATGACCCTCGGGTCCGACGCCCATCAGCCGGACCAGGTGGGACGGCATTTTGACCAGGCACTGGATCTGCTGACCGCCACCGGCTTCCGCCATGTTTCGGCATTTACCCGGCGGCGGCGGTATGATTTGCCATTAACGACAAAAACCCCCGGAATCCAGAACATTCACCATGGAGGTGCGCCGTGAGAACCGTTTTATCCCGTTTACCAGACCCATTTTCCGCAATTATCCGCCGGATGCTGTTCTTCTGCCTGGCCGTCCTGCCGGCAACCGCCTGGGCTTCGGACCCGGCCATGACTTTTCAAACCCTCCAGACCCGTCTGATCGAAGATTCGGGCGCAAGCTTCACCGCCGAACAGATCCGGCGCATTTACAATAATCCCGGCGTCTCTTTTGACATCAAAGGCGTGGCGTCCTATTTTCAGCACCAGGAACACAAACTCAATTACGATCAATTTCTGTCGCCAGACGCCATTGAGAAAGCGACCCGTTATATGCGGACCCATTATGCCGACCTGATGAAGGCTGAAATTGATTATGGCGTGGACAAGGAAGTCATCACCGCCATCATGCTGGTGGAAACCCGGCTCGGTACTTATGTAGGCGACCGGTCGGTGCTTTCCATCCTGTCCACCATGGCGGCCCTGGAGGATAAATCCTTCCGGGATTGGTTCTGGGAACAAATCCCGGGAAAAAACCGGATTTCCCGGGACGAATATGAAAAAAAGGCGGCAAAAAAAGCGCAATGGGCGTTTCAGGAACTCAAGGCATTTATCCAATACTTTGAAAAAGAAGGCATGAATCCCTATGATATCGCCGGCTCCTATGCGGGGGCGCTGGGCATCGCCCAGTTCATGCCCAGCAATATCCTGATTCTGGGCGAAGACGGCAACCAGGACGGCAGCGTCAACCTGTTTCAGCACGCGGACGCCATCGCCAGCATCGCCAATTACCTGAGGCATTACGGGTGGAAACCGGGCATCAGCCGGGAGGCGGCGGAAAAAGTCGTGTACCATTACAACCACAGTTCATATTATGTGAAAACGGTTTTAAATATCACGGAAAAACTGAAATCCTGAAGGATTGCCATGGAGATCAAGACGCTGACGGTTGTTCTCGGGATCACCATCCCGTTTT
>PCSG01000207.1:6636-6976 GCA_002772195.1 Desulfobacterales bacterium CG23_combo_of_CG06-09_8_20_14_all_51_8
GTCGTGGTGGAGAACAGCCATCGTCTGCTCAACCTGCCCGAGAACCGCGAGCGTCCCCGCTTCGACGTGATCCTGCAGGCCTGTCGCGAGGTGGGCCGTCCCATTGTCTTCGCCATCCTCATCGTCATCGTCTGCTTCCTGCCGATCTTCACCCTCAGTGGCACCGAAGGCAAGATGTTCTCGCCCTTGGCGGTGACCATCTCGCTGGCCCTGTTCGGGTCGATCCTCGCCGCGATCATCGTGGTTCCCGCGCTCTGCCTGTTCTTCCTCAAGCCCAGCCGGACCAGCGAGACCTGGCTGGTGCGCGGGCTCAAGGCCGTCTACCGCCCGACTCTCCTGG
>PCSG01000207.1:7013-7117 GCA_002772195.1 Desulfobacterales bacterium CG23_combo_of_CG06-09_8_20_14_all_51_8
CGTCCTTGCCTTTGGCGGCAGCGTCTTCGCCCTCAGCCGGATCGGCACCGAGTTCATCCCCCCCCTCGAAGAGGGGTCCATCATCATCACCGTCAGCATGGCCC
>PCSG01000229.1 GCA_002772195.1 Desulfobacterales bacterium CG23_combo_of_CG06-09_8_20_14_all_51_8
GACAGGTTTATGACATTATCCACGACAATCAGAGCCTTTCCTACGGCATCTGGGCCATCAGCAAAAAAATCCCGGTGGTCGCCACCATCCATCACCCCATTACCGTGGATCTGAATATCGCCGTCAAATCAGAACCGGTTTTCTGGAAAAAATTCAAACAGCTTCGCTGGTATTCCTTTATCGGTATGCAAAAACATGTGGCCCGGACCCTTCCCCGCATCATCACGGTGTCCCATTGCGCCCGAACGGATATCAGCCGGGAATTTCATATCCCCGAACACCGGTTCACCATCATTCCCAATGGCATCAACACGGATCTGTTTTATCCCATCCCGGAAATCGCCCGGCAGAAGGACCGCATCATCGTCACCAACAGCGCGGACACCCCCCTCAAAGGCCTGTATTATCTGCTCCAGGCCATTGCGGAAATCGCCAAAACCCGAAAAATAAGGCTGATTGTCGTGGGCTCCCCCAAAAAAAACGGCCGGATTCTTTATCTGATACGGAAGCTGGGGATCGCATCGCTGGTCACCTTTACCGGCCGAATCAGCGATCAGGAATTCGTGCGCCAGTACGCCAAAGCCGCCGTGGCCGTGATTCCTTCGGTATATGAAGGCTTCGGCCTGCCCGCCGGCGAGGCCATGGCCTGCGGCGTTCCGGTCATCTCCACCACCGGCGGGGCCTTGCCCGAAGTGGTGGGCGATGCCGGCATTCTGATCCCACCGGCGGACGCAAGCGCCCTGACCCGGGCGCTTGTCAGCGTTTTAACCAATCCGGACCTGGCTGAAAAATTGAGCCAGGCCGGATACCGGCGGGTCCAGAACCATCTCACCTGGCATGCGGCGGCCATGAAAACCGTCGATGTTTACCGAAGGGCCATCCATGATCACCGTTAAATTCAACCGTTTGAATATTTTACCCGGGGAGCGAATACTGGACATGGGATGCGGCTCCGGCCGGCATGTTGGCGAAGCCTCCCGTTTCAAGGGCGTGACCGTCATCGGCGCGGACATAAATTTTAAGGACCTCATCGAAGCCCGCAATCGACTCAATTTCATAAAAAACTGCGGCGAACACGGCGGCGGGGAGCGGGGCCTCGGCGCGGCCGACATCATGTCCCTGCCCTTTGAAAACGAAAGCTTCCATCATGTCATCTGCTCGGAAGTCATGGAGCACATAAAAGACGACTCCCGGGCCGCCCGGGAGCTGGTGCGGGTTTTAAAACCCGGCGGCAATCTGGTCGTCAGCGTCCCCCGATTTCTGCCGGAAAAAATCTGCTGGATTCTGTCAAAGGCCTATTATAATGCCAACGGCGGCCATGTGAGGATTTACAAACGAGAAACCATTGCCGCACTGTTTGAAAACCAGGGGCTCTGCCCTCTGGGAACACATTTCGCCCACAGCCTGCACACTCCCTACTGGTGGCTCAAATGTCTGGTGGGCCCCGGCCGCAAGGATTCCCGGCCCGTCAATCTCTACCACCGGCTCCTGACCTGGGATATCATGGAAAAGCCCAAAATTACGCGAATGCTTGACGCCCTGCTCAATCCCATTTTAGGGAAAAGCCTGGTGCTTTATTTTAAAAAAGGGGAAACCCCCGCCCCCTGATCGAAATTGCTCAGAATTATTCAAAATCAAAGGTCCCGGTGACGGTTTAATCCGATCTTCACATGCTCATGATTTACCTTGTAAACATCCTGGTTGTAATTGAATCCCGGATCCTTGAATTTTGTATGGCACCGCGTGCATGTATTTTCATTGACTGTAAGCATTTCAACGCTTTGGGGATCTTTGGAATGATCCGCCCCTGGACCGTGGCAGGCCTCACACTGGACCCCCACCATCAAGTTATCTTCTTTGACCTGTAAAATTCCGGGAAAGGACTGCTTTTCCATTCCCGTTACGTGACAGGAAAGGCAGTCCGGATCATTTTGCCTGGATTTTCCGACCAAACTTCCCATGGCGCCGGCATGCCGGCTGTTTACCCAGCTATCATTAATTTCAGCATGGCAAAGATTACAGGATTTGCTTCCGACATAATGAGAACTGGCTTTGAACTGAGAGAGCGCCTGGGCGGTGGCGGATTGCTGCCGAAGCTCTTCCTGCCGTTTCTGATCATATTCTTTAACCAGGGCGGAAATCTGGGGGTCTTCCGTAATCTCACCCACGACGGCCTTTAGCTGTACAGGATTTGAAAAATTCAGACCGTCTTGATCTTTGTCACCGTCATAGTCGATATACGCCACATACATCCCCTCATTGTTGTTTGCAACAACCGGCGGACAGGTGCCGGGCTCCTGTTCGGGGGAAAAATCCGAAGACATCCCGTCAATCACCAAATCAATGTCCGGACATTTTTCGATAACGGACGAAATCATTTCCGGTCCGGCATGCATAACAACAATAAACAAATCATGGGAAATGTGCTGATGAATGTGACGCAGGGCCGACACCGGGTCCATGACTGTTATTGCTGTCGTCACATTATTTTTTAACAGCAAAGCAGGGTCCACCACGGAAGTCACCAGAACCTTCATTCGCCCCTTGTTTTTTGACAACAGGACATACGGCATAGCCCCCGGTAGATTGGCGGAAATGACCTGGACAGATGAATTTGAAACTATCTTGTTTAACTTTTCTAATCCGCAGGCGATTTCCGAAACGCCCGGTGCGATCACTTCCGTTCCGGTGAGCGCCAGCGCCTTAACAATATAGGAAGGTGCAAGAGAACTATCATGGGATGCAACATCAAAATTGTTGCCGGCATTCAGAATCAGGGTCCGGTCTTCGCCGTATTCTTTCTTCACCTGATCCATCAATGTCTTTTGACGGGAAAGCCCCCCCGCCTGATTTTCACTTCAGCCGCACGGTGCAATCTTTCCCGTCAGACCGCCGCCATAAACGATTCTCAAGCAGTCCGTGTTTTCACTGCAAATGGGTTTCCCATCAGCGCCGGATACGAAAATGGCCAAGGGAATGATCACGCCGACAAACAAAAATACATAATTGACTTGTTTCAAACGAATCATCTGAGTTTTCCTCATGTTTTTGGAGGTGTATCGACCTACCCCTGCTCCGGAGGGAGCCATGATTGATATTGGAAACGCATCCATGATAAAAATCAATACAATTATCATGCCAAAAATTTGTGCGCAGAAACCCGACCAACGCCAGTGTCCTTGTTTAAGAAAAATACCATTTAAATCAAATTGTTATAGCTTTTTGAAAATCAAAAAATCCGGTGACGGGTAACGGGGAAGTGTATATATTTTTTAACTCTTTTATTCATAACTGTTAATTAAAAGCGTTAATGTTAATGAGTTAAAATTTAATAATTAACAGCTTCCATAAAAGGAAACGTCCCCACTTATGGAAAAACCGAAAATTACGCGGACTCTGGACCACTTTGAATCCGGTGCTCGGGAAAAGCATAGTGCAATCTTTTAAGAAGCAACGGAAAGGAGATTGACAACCCTGTTTGACTGCATTTCTTTCCAAAAATCAGTCTCTTCAATAGCAATACCCTCTTCATCGCCGGATACGAGAATGCTCACTTCGTATTTTTTACTAATCCAATCAATGAGTTCA
>PCSG01000191.1 GCA_002772195.1 Desulfobacterales bacterium CG23_combo_of_CG06-09_8_20_14_all_51_8
TAGGTCTTGGCAATATATATAACCGCATGGAAAAATATTCAAAAGCGGTGAAATACTTTGAGCAGGCACTTGACCTGGATCCGGAATACAGCGAGGTGTATCATAGTCTGGCGATGATCGCGGAGGAAGTCCACAAGGACAATGACAAGGCGTTGTCCTGGCTGAAGAAAGGGGTTCCATTTCTTCGGCGGTTGAAATTCAATAAATATACAATACTGGACAAAAAGGAATATCTGGAGACCTATATCGAGGACCACAATCGCCTGGTGGAGGCCTGCGGCGGATCGAAAAAGGACTGGATCACGCCCATCCATGCTTCCGGTGATGCGTCGTCTGAATTTCAGGGCAGTGGGAAAAGAAAAATCGGGAGAAACGATCCCTGCCCTTGCGGGAGCGGGAAAAAGTATAAAAAATGCTGCATGAACAAGCCATGACTCAGGCCGTCACTCCCGCTATTTCCCGATACGTTTTTTGAACCCTCGCGAATACCGATTCCCATGAGAAATCGGCTAAATGGCAGGCAATGTTGAGCCGGGTCGGGTCTGCGACGACGGCCGCCAGTTGACGGGTCAGTGCCGCTGCCAGATCGTCTACAAATTTCGGCAAATCTTCGGGGGCGGGGGTGTCCGGCCCGACCAGCCGGGGCAGGGGCACCCGCTCCACTACCCGGTTCGCGCACAAAGTTTTTGGCAGCCACCGATCCGACCCGGGCAGATCTGTCATCACCACCCGGCAGTCGCAGGCCAGGGATTCCATGACCACCAGGGGCAGGCCTTCAAAAAACGACGGGAGCACGAAAACATCGGCATCCCGCAGTACATCGCCCAGGGCCGACTGATCCAGCGCCCCCAGAAAAATCACGTTGGGCAGGTCCGTTGCCTGGGCCTGAATTCTGCGGGCGCTGCCATCTCCGGCGGACCCGGCCAGAACCAGCCGCACTTGCTTTCCGGGGGGCGGCGTGACTTTTCGCATGGCCTCGATCAGCCATGGCACACCCTTGGGCGCGGAAATTTTTCCCGCGTAAACAACCGTCAGTGCTTTCTGGTCAACGGCCGGAACGCAGACATCCGGCGGCCGGAACACATCGGCCCGGAACCCGGCCCCCACAATATTTATCCGCTCATCATTGATCCCGTAAGCTTCCATGATCTGCCGTTTGTTTTCTTCATGAAGGGCGAAGACCCGGTCCACGGCCCGGCATCCGGGTATCACGTAAGGCGCCAGATGCGGGGCGTTTTGCAGTTGTCGCAATTCCGTGCCATGACAATAAACGCAAAGGGGGATGTCCGGAAACTGCTTCCGGGCCAGGGCCGTCATCAGCCAGAGATGATGGGCGTGAATGATGTCCGGCATAAAACCATCCGTCGCCGCACGCATGGCCGCGGCAAAGACCTCAAGATAGCCTGCGCGCATGGAATCCGTGAAGGCGGAAAACCGGGTGGACGGGTAGGGCATGATGTCGCTCATGCCGGGAATGGGGAACGGCACTGGCGGCTCTCCAAATCGTACCGGGAACAGATCGCCGGGGGAAAGGGGCGGGACATCCGGCAGGGGTGCGTCTTTCGGCAGGCCGATGACGGCCCGCTGAAGAAACCCGGCCTCCCCGCCCAGGCGGGTCATGGTCAGCAGACAGACGCCGCTGCCGGTTTTCCCCGGCTGCTGGGACAGCAGGTGGAGGATTTTGAGTGGATGGCCGGCTTTCGGATACGTTTCAGTATAATTCATATTTTACCAGCCGGCCATCCAGCCCCCCGGCCTGGATCGGTTTTTTCCAGGAAGCTTTCAGCCCGATTTTTTTAATGTACGCCGGGTCGCCGAAATAAACATAGGCTGCCGACCGGCGGCATTTCTGCTTGAGAAAATCCCCGAGTTTTTTGTAAAAGGCGTCCAGGTCCTGGTGTTTGCCCATGCGGATGCCGTAAGGCGGATTGGCCACGATGGTCTGATTCTCCAGGGTCGGCAGGGCGGAGAAATCCGATCGGATCACCCGCACCCGGGTGCCGGAGTGCAACCCCATGAGGTTTGTTTTTGTAATATGAACCGCCTGTTCGGACAGGTCGCTGCCCGCAATGCGCCCCTCGGGCAGTTCCCGGATGGCGCTGTCCGCTTTTATTTTGACAGCGTTCCATTCTTGCGGGTCAAAATCCGGTAGCGCCTCAAACCCGAATTTTTTTCTGAAAATGCCGGACGGAATCCTGCAGAAATGCATCAGGGCTTCGCATAAAAGGGTTCCGGAGCCGCACATGGGATCATAGAGGGGAATCGATCCCTTCCATCCGGTCACCCGGATGATGGCCGCGGCAACGGTTTCCTGCATGGGGGCGGATACGGTGTCTTCCCGGTAACCCCGTTTGTGCAGAGGCCCACCGGACGTGTCCACGCTGATCACGGCCCGGTCCTTGTGGATGTAAAGATTTAACAGGACATCCGGGTCCCTTGCGGACACATCCGGCCGCATGCCGGTTTTGAATCTCAGGGAATCCACCACCGCGTCTTTTAAGCACAATGCCGCGTACTGGGAATGAGTGATCCGGCTGTTGGCCACGTTGCCGTCCACAGCAAAGGTTGTGTCCGCCCGGAAAAAGTCGCTCCAGCGGATTTGTTTCGCGGTCTCATAAAGGGTGTCGGTGTCCGGGCAGTCAAATGAGACCAGCGGCGCCAGCACCCGGGAGATGAGGCGGGACATATAGTTGATCCGGTACAGGGTCTTCTGATCCGCCGTGAAGTAAATGCCGCGATACACCGGGCTGACGCCCCGGGCTCCGAGTTCGGCGAGTTCTTCCGCGCCGACGTCCTTGATGCCCTCGTCGATCTGGGCGAAATACCTTGAATCGTTCAGGTATTCATAGTCCGTAATCAGGGGCTTGCCTTTTTTTGCGGATGACGTTCATGGCGCTTCGTATCATATCCCAATGGATTAATTGTTAAAAAGATTATTGACAGACTTAAAAATAAAACCTACGAAAAATATAACCTCTTTAAATTATTATATTTAAATTTTACGTTAAGGTTAATTTTGTTCTGATGGAACTGGGGTCTGGCTCGGCGTTTTGCCCTCCGCGTTTATGATGGCCGCCATCGCCACTTTTGCCTTGAACTCCGCTGAACACTCCTTACGGATTTTGGCTATGGTCATCTCCTTTCTTTTGAATCTGATTCATAGCTTAACATATTGTCCAAATTTTGAGGCCCGGCGCCGAAAGCGGGAAGAAAATTTTATATAAAAGGAATGACTGGGAAGAAAAACCCAGAAAGAAAATATATATTTTATGATCGGCAATAATCCAACAAAATTAAATCAACGAAGAGAAAGAAACGCTCTACATTTTTAATGCCCTCTCAGTCATCGTTGGGATGGTTCGTTCAGCAGATTTCGGTTTTGATATACATACCTGGTCACAGCAGTGAATAATCATTTCAGACACATTTTCGGCGGACCCCTTAACGATTATCGTCGGTGAAACCTCCACACTTTCCTGGACCACGGAATATGCCGACAGTGTA
>PCSG01000111.1:0-3141 GCA_002772195.1 Desulfobacterales bacterium CG23_combo_of_CG06-09_8_20_14_all_51_8
ATACCCCAGCTCCGCCAGGGATGCGGCGGCGGATGCGCCGGCAAGCCCGGTGCCCACCACGATAATCTCAAATTTCTTTTTATTGGCCACATTCACCAGCTTTAATTCAAACCGGTGGCGGTCCCATTTTTCCGCCAAAGGGCCTGCGGGAATTTTCGCGTCTAATTTTGGTTCCATAGTCATAATGAATCCTTTTTATATGATAAAACGAACATACACATATACCGGAATACATCCAAACCCCACGGCCGCCAGAAGACTGAAAATAATGCCCAGCCCTTTAATGGCCGGCATGTATTTGGGGTGATTGGCCCCAAGCGTCTGAAACAGGCTCCAGAAACCATGGCTGATATGAACGGCAACCACAATGACGGCGGCGGTATAAAAAAATATGTAGGGCAGAAATGCGAAAGTATCGGTCATGGCCTGAAACACGGCGGCTTGCGGGTCATGATCGATAAAATGGAACTGAAGCAGATGCACCATGACAAACCCCAGAATGACGAGGCCGGTATAAGGCATGGTCCGGGAACCAATGGTCCGCCCTCCGCCGCTTTTCTTCATTTGATACCCCACTGGCCGGGCCTGCCAGTTTTGCCAGAATAGCGTGAGGCCGGTGGCCACATGAACAGCGGCAAAAAACAGCAATCCGATCTCCGCCACCCGGATCAGAGGATCTAAGGCGTGAAGATGCGCCACATAAGATAAAAACAGATCCTTTCCCGCGTAAAGGGTCAGGTTGCCGATGAGATGTATGCAAAGAAACAATACAAACCCGAGACCGGTGAGGGCCATCATCCATTTTTTACCGATGGAAGTGCGAAGCATGTTAAAAAACCAGTTCATCTTAGTTTCTCCATTATGTTTAATGCGGGCTTAAAATCGGAAGACCTCAGCGCACAGTTCGCCGATGGTGCCTAAATTTTCACACACATGAACCCCGGCGGCCTTTAAAACATCCATTTTGGCCCGTGCCGTGCCGGAGCCGCCGCTGATAATGGCCCCGGCATGCCCCATGCGCCGTCCCTTTGGCGCCGTGATGCCGGCGATAAACCCCACCACGGGTTTGGTGACGTGTGACCGGATATAGTCTGCGGCGTCTTCCTCAGCGCTCCCCCCGATTTCGCCCACCATGACAATGCCTTTGGTTTCGGGGTCGTTTTGGAATGCGGCCAGGCAGTCGATAAAATTGGTGCCGTTGACAGGATCCCCGCCGATGCCGATGCAGGTGGTCTGGCCGATATTCTTTCCGGTAAGCTGAAACACCACCTCGTAGGTCAGGGTGCCGGACCGGGACACCACGCCGATGGGCCCGCCGGGTTTGTGGATCTGGGCCGGCATGATGCCGATTTTGGTCTGGCCGGGGCTGATGATGCCCGGACAGTTGGGTCCGATGAGCCGGGAACCGGAATTTTTAAGCGTATGCTTCACCCGCATCATGTCCAGCACCGGAATGCCTTCGGTAATGGCGACAATGAGTTCAATCCCCGCGTCCACGGCCTCCAGAATTGCGTCCGCCGCAAACGGGGGCGGCACAAAGATCATGGTGCAGTTGGCTTTTGTCTTGTCTTTTGCTTCCCGGACCCCGTTAAACACCGGGATGTCGTCCATCAGGCTTCCGCCCTTGCCCGGCGTGACGCCGCCCACCACTTTGGTGCCATAGGCTGCGCACTGACGGGTGTGAAACTGCCCTTCCCTGCCGGTGATGCCCTGAACCAGGAGCCGGGTTTCTGAATTTACAAAAATGCTCATTGGAATCCTTTTAAAATATTCATATTGTCTTTGTTTTACAAAATCCTATGGCTGAACCACCAGTTCAACTCTCCGATTCCTGGCCCTTCCTTCTTCAGAGCTGTTTGATGCAATCGGCGCGTAAGGGCCGGCCCCGAAAAAGCCCAGCCGTTTTGAATCGATGCCAAGGCTGGTGGTCAGGTATTTGGCCACCGAGGCCGCGCGCGCCGATGAAAGCTTCAAATTGGATTCCGTGGTTCCCACATAATCTGTGTGACCCACAACCCATACCTTTAACTCCGGCGACTGCTGGAGCATTTTGGCAACTTCTTTCAACGCGGCCGCTGATTCCGGTTTAATGTCGGCTTTGCCGGTGTCAAAAAAGATCCCTTGCAGTTCCACATGGCCGATATTCGCCAGCCCAGCCTTTAATGCTTCCGCATTTGCCACCACATCCTGTATCATCGCCTGCTGCTCAAGTATGCGTAAGGAATATTCCGTGCCCAGTTGCACTGAAGCGACCTCCGCCCAGATGATGGTTTGATCCTTTTTAATTTTAAGAGTGATGACATTGGGATTTTCAAAAACTGTTTCGCCTCCCAGAGTTGCCGCAGCGGCCTGATAATTTCGAAGAATCTGAAGCTTGCTGGGGGGAGCGGCTCCCGTTTGCTTATCGAAGACATATTTCCAGTAAGTCAAATGGCCTTCCGGTGTTTCGGAAGTCTCCTTCCCGGATCGGGTCACTCTGAATTTAAACTCATCAAATGGACTGTCCCGATATTCGTAAATTTTGAAATCGGGCATCCGGGTAAATAGCGAAGGATCCTGGCTGCCCTTTGCATCCTTCATTTGAGCCATTCCGTAACTGCCGAGGCCAACGAGCAAAACACCGGCCATCAGTATTGCCTTGATGAAATTTTCCATTTAGCATTTTCCTCCTCTGTGCAAAAACATTTTCGGTCTGTTCCGGAACGATGAACGATCTAAATGTTAAATTAAAAATGATAAATTCCGCCATATCTAAAAGCCTATAGCCTATCTACCTAAACAGCCACTATTTTGGCCACCATGTCGCTGGCGGATTTCATGTCCGTTGCGGTGAACAGCTTAAAGCCGGATTCGGCCAGAATTTTCCGGCCCTCTTCCACGTTGGTGCCTTCCATGCGGACCACCACCGGCACCTTGATGTCCGTTTTCCGGGCCGCTTCCACGACCCCATTGGCAAACACGTCGCACCTTAGGATACCGCCGAAAATATTGATTAAAATACCCTTCACATGGGGATCGCTCAGGATGATCTTAAACCCGTTTTCCACCTTTTCCGCCGTGGCCCCGCCGCCCACGTCCAGGAAATTGGCGGGTTCGGCCCCGGCCAGCTTGATGGTGTCCATGACCGCCATGGCAAGGCCC
>PCSG01000111.1:3213-5933 GCA_002772195.1 Desulfobacterales bacterium CG23_combo_of_CG06-09_8_20_14_all_51_8
TCTTCATCCAAATCCCGGAGGTCTTTGAGGTCCGGGTGGCGAAACAGGGCGTTGTCGTCAAAATCCATTTTGGCGTCGAGAGCAAGCACCCGGTCGTCTTTGGTGAGCACAAGCGGATTGATTTCCACAAGCGAGCAGTCGTTTTCCACAAACAAGCGGTAAAGGCCGGTGAGCATTTTCGAAAATTCCTTGATCACGGCAGGGGGCAAATTCAGTCCGTAAGCGACTTTCCGGCAGTGAAAGGCGGAGATGCCGAAAAGCGGATTGATATGAACTTTAATTATCTTTTCAGGGGTCTCTTCCGCCACGGTTTCAATGTCCATGCCGCCGGCCTGGCTTGCGATGACCATGACACAGGCGGTCTCCCGATCCGGAATCAAACTCAGATACAGTTCCTTTGCAATATCACAGCCTGCTTCCACCAGCACTTGCTTGACCTTTTTTCCTTCCGGGCCGGTCTGATGGGTCACCAAATTCATACCGATAATGGATGCGGCGTGGGCAGAAACCTCATCCAGGGATTTGGCCAACTTGACCCCGCCCCCCTTACCCCGGCCCCCGGCATGGATTTGGGCCTTGACCACCACCGGAAACCGGCCGATGGTTTCAGCGACCGTCCGGGCCGCGTTCGGGTCTTTGGCCACCGCTCCCTGGGGGCAGGGAATCCCGTATTTTCTAAAAATTTCCTTGGCTTGAAATTCATGGATTTTCATAAATATTTTCTCCGATTTTTTATTTTTCTCGCGCAGAGGCGCTGGGACGCAGAGGGTGTCTTGTCATGCGCCGGCCTAAACTTTTTTCGAAAAACCATCCATAATCATACTGGCTCTTGACGCCAGCGGAATGTGTAACTATAAAAATTTAAAACACATTATACAGGAGGCGATATCATGCGAACCAATATTGTTATTGATGACAAACTTATCAATGAAGCAATGGCCCTCTGTCATTTAAAAACCAAAAAGGCCGTTGTTGAAACCGGGCTCAAACTTTTAGTCCAAATTAAAAAACAAGAACGAATTAAAAATTTCCGTGGAAAACTTAAATGGGACGGCGACCTTGATTCAATGAGGCTGAATCAATGATTCTGGTCGATTCATCTTTCGATTGTTCTCCGCGGCTCTGCGTCTCTGCGCGAGATGATTTTTTTTGTCTGGCCTCAACGAAGCCTCCTTCCGCCGACTTACGAGATCACTTGGTAGCAGTCACTGGCGGAATTTCTAATTTTTCTCCCGCAGAGGCGCAGGGACGCAGAGGGTATCATGTCATGTGACTTTATTATGCAGCAACCCTGTGTGGCATAATTCGGTCAATAATTTCCTGATAACGAGAAGCTGTGCGGCACGGCTTTTTGCGTCCGCACCAGCGACATGTTGGGCGTATTTGATTCACTCTCTATTCAGTTCGAGAGTTCCAAGAACAACGTCTTCAGCAGTTCTGGCACGCCCCACAAATTGGCCCGTCATTTCCTTAGCGAATCGATCCAATCTCAATATTCCTGTAGCATAGTTCAACATATCATCTTTTTTATTTTCAATAGTAACCAAAAGAAACTCACTTTCGAAAAAGCGGCCCTTGATTTTATATGCTGTTCCAAATTCGCCAGCACTGGACAAAGTGCCGCTAACGCTGTTACCAAATTATTTTAGGCTACACGTAAAATCCCGACCTTGACTTCTGTTGCTGTGATAAATTGCTCGCCCTCTCCAGAAACCGGACACATGCCGAGGCTTTATACGAAACCCCAGTATCACAGTATCTTTGTATGCAGTGAGCAAGGCTACAACGACCATTGCACCAGCACCAATTAGTGCAGCTATAATTTGAGAATCCATTTCCACCTCCGGGATTGATATTTTTCATTACATTGTTGAGTTCAACATTGTTCATACGGATCCGTATAAAACTCAAAAACTGGCTTACTGTCCGTATAACACACCATGGGTTGTTTTAAAGTTTATGAACGGAGAGCAAAAATTTCAGAGGCGTGCGGAAGGAAAAATGAGCGCTCAGCCTGACACCTGACCACCGACACCTGACACCTTCCCTATCCAATCACACACAACACATTATTCTTAGCCACCGAATCCCCGCTCTTGTAATTAATGGCCTTAATGGTCCCAGAAACCGGGGCCGGCAGGGAGTTTTCCATTTTCATGGCTTCCAGGATCACCACCGGGTCCCCTTTTTCCACCTTGTCCCCGACATTTTTCAGATAATTGACGATCATTCCGGGCATGGGGGCGGTCAGCGGGGTTCCGTCCGCACTGGCGGCCACGGGTTGGGCGGTAGCGGGTTTCGATGCTTTCGGCGCTGAAGGCGGCGGGGCGTCCGGGGCCGGTTGAAGAGCAGGCGCGGGCCGCCTGGCCGCCATTGCCTGGGGCTGAGGTGTCACGGTATATGGGGCCGGGGCCGCGGGCGGCGGCGCATGGGAGATAAACGGCTGGCCTCCGGGTTCATCCACGCTGACCTCGAAATATTCCCCTTCCACGAACACATTAAAGGTGCGGCTGTGCTCGCCTTTGGCCGGGGCTTCTTTCTCCGGTTTTTCCACGAGTTTTCCGGCCCTGGCCTTGCTGATCAGCTCCTGTTCTTTTTTTACGTCTTCCAGGGTCCGGGGCTTGACGGAATCCGGCGGGGTTTCCTTGCCGTACTTCCACATGAGAAATTTTCTTCCGGTGACCGGATACAGGGTATATAAAATAATATCCTCCAGGTCT
>PCSG01000111.1:5967-6436 GCA_002772195.1 Desulfobacterales bacterium CG23_combo_of_CG06-09_8_20_14_all_51_8
CTAGTTCCGGTTCTATCACTTCCCCGGGCCGGCAGGTAATGGGTTTGCTACCCCGTTCATAGCCTTTGAGGGCTTTTTCCTGAAGTTCCGGATTGATGGGAACCGCGGTTTTGCCATACAAACCGTAGCATAGATCCTTGACCTGGCCGGTGATCATTTTATATTTTTCATTTTCATCATCAAACAGCACATTGTTGACCGTCTGGATGCCGACGATCTGGCTCGTGGGCGTGACCAGAGGCACCTGGCCCAGATCTTTCCGGACTTTCGGCAGTTCTTTATATACCTCGTCAATCCGGTCCAGTGCGTCCATCTCCCGCAACTGGTTGACCAGGTTGGAGAGCATGCCGCCGGGCGTCTGGTGCAGGAGCACATTGATATCAATAATGGAAACCTTGGAATCATCCAGGAGATGTTTGTATTTGGGAAGGACTTCCTTTTCCAGAACATCATTGATTTCGGCCAGTTT
>PCSG01000111.1:6462-6645 GCA_002772195.1 Desulfobacterales bacterium CG23_combo_of_CG06-09_8_20_14_all_51_8
TGGTGCCGATAAGGGACATGACCATGGGCTCCACCGCCGGATGGGAGGTGCGGTAGGCATAGCTCGTCATGCAGGTGTCGATGATGTCGACGCCCGCTTCAACCGCTTTCAAATGAGTCATGGGGGCCATGCCGGAGGTGAAATGACTGTGCAGGTGGATGGGGATAGGGGTGGCCGCTTTTA
>PCSG01000002.1 GCA_002772195.1 Desulfobacterales bacterium CG23_combo_of_CG06-09_8_20_14_all_51_8
AAAAAGCACGGTTTTTCAACTAAACCGTGCTTAGGGTGTTGGATTTTTGGTTTAAGGTGTTCGCTTTATCCTATTTTCAGGTTTATAATGGAAAAAACCCGCGAAATATTCCGCAATCGTCTTGAAGCCGCCAAATCCGAGACGGAAAAAATCAATAACGCATTACAGGAAAGAGATAAACAATACCACGAGATTTTCGAATCCATCAAGGATGTGTATTATCGCACGGCATTAAATGGGGAAATATTGCTTATCAGTCCATCCATCAAGGATGTGAGTGGATATGACGCCAGCGAATTGATCGGTCGGTCCGTGCTGGAATTATACAAAGATCCCGCTGCGAGGGAAAAGCTTGTAGGCGAGTTGGAGGCCTCCGGCCAGGTGACCGATTACGAAGTGACGCTCAAGTTTAAAAACGGCCGGGAAATTATCAGCAGTGTAACCGCGCGGCTGGTATGCGGCGATGAAGGGCAACCAGAGGGATTCGCCGGCGTTATGCGGGATATTTCCGAAAAAAAACGGCTTCAAACTCAACTCCAGAAATCCCAAAAAATGGAATCCCTCGGCCTGTTGGCGGGTGGGGTTGCCCATGACTTGAATAACGTCCTTTCAGGAATCGTCAGTTACCCTGAATTATTATTAATGGATTTACCAGGTGACAGTAAACTCCGGAAGCCCCTTGAGACAATGCAACAATCCGGACTCAGAGCGGCTGCAATTGTCCAGGACCTTTTGACGATGGCAAGAGGCGTGGCAACGACGAATGAACCTTTGAATTTAAATGACGCGGTCCGTGAATATTTAAGTTCTCCCGAATTTACTATGCTGAAACAGTATTATCCGACTGTCTCGGTAAAAACAACTCTCGATCCCGACTTGCTGAACATCGGCGCTTCGCAGGTGCATATCCGAAAAGTAATCATGAACCTGGTTTCAAATGCCGCGGAAGTGATTAAGGAAAGCGGCAATATTACCATATCGACCCGGAACCGGTATGTGGATAAACCGCTAAAGGGATATGATGAGATAAACAAAGGCGACTATGTTGTTTTTTCTGTATCCGACAATGGCTCGGGAATATCATCGGATGATCTTGAGAGGATTTTTGAGCCGTTCTATACCAAAAAGAAAATGGGCAGAAGCGGTACGGGTTTGGGCCTGTCCGTCGTCTGGAATGTCATGCAGGACCACAAAGGGTATATCGATGTGGCAACCGGCGGGAACGGCACAACGTTTGAATTGTACTTTCCAATCACCCGGGATGCCCTGTTGAAAAAGGAGATCCCTTTCTCCATCAAAGATTGTAAAGGCAATGGAGAGACGATTCTGGTGGTGGACGATGTGGAAAGCCAGCGGGAGATATCCTGCAGGATGCTGGACACCCTCGGCTATAATTGCAAAGCTGTTTCCGGAGGAGAGCAAGCCGTTGACTATTTGAAAAAGAATAGCGTGGATTTGGTCTTGCTGGATATGATCATGGACCCGGGCATCAATGGTCATGAGACATACAAGCGGATCATAAAAATTCATCCCGGCCAGAAAGCCATCATCGTCAGCGGGTTTTCTGAAACAGAAGATGTCAAGAAAACTCAGGCACTCGGGGCAGGTAAATATATTAAAAAGCCGTTAACATTAGAAAAGATAGGGCTCGCCGTTAAAGAAGAATTGAGAAAATAACAGTTTCAGGCCATTGTTGTCAGGTCGCATATTATCTCAATTCAGGGCTGGGAAAAATTCCACGTGGTTTATCCTGGTTATTTTTTCCTTTCCAAAAGCATTTCCATAAACGCATCCACCCGGGTCTGGAACTGGGCCAGGGAAAAATTGCGTTCATCCATATGGTCTGCGTCGATGATCACCGACGGGATGCCGAGTTCCTCTTCCAGTGCCTGTTTGATTTCCATCTGGCCCAGGGTGATGGGAAGGCAGGACTTGTTGCGGTGGAAGATCACGCCGTCAATGGCATAGTCCCGGCAGGCTTTGAGCACCATTTCTTTTCGTTTGTTAATGGAAACACAGGAGACCAGCGGATAGGACATGAGGCTTTTTAAGGCAAGGGCCTTTTTCGGGTTTTGGGTGTCAAGCCGTATGGACCATGCGGCGGAATAGGTTTCAGCCACGACCACGCCGCCGAATTTTTCAAAATAATTAAACAGCCCCATATTATACCAGAGGGGGATATTGTCCCAGAACAGCCGGATTTTTTCATTTTCAATAACACCGACCCCGGCTTCGGCCTTTTGCCGGATTTCATCCCGGACCCGGGTCAGGTAATCCACGGCAATCTGGGTTCCCTGCAAGGTCACCATGACAAACATGATCCCCATCTCCGCAGCGGAGAAGGGCACCGGCCGGCACCGGCGGTATGACATGATTTCATCCCAGAGTTCACATGCCCGGTCTGAAAGTATTACGGTTTCCTTCAATCGGCCTTCATCCAGCCGGCGTCCGGTTGTTTCGGTTAAAAAATCAGCCAGCCGCTGGCTTTCCGACATGGCATAGTCAACATGATAGTCCTGTATGTCTTCAACCGCCACCTGGGGCAGGTCCGCATAAAAAACTTTGGCATTCGGGAATCGTCGTTCCAATGCATGAAAGATTTTCATCACCGGTACGCAGCCGCCGCCGGGAGAAAGCAGCATGTCCGGCTCGGGCAGGCCGCCGAAGGGCGAGTCTTTTTCATTCATCAGGCCATGGACGTATCCGATGATATTTCTCAGATAGCCGCACAGGTCCCGGGAATAGCCCATATTTTCGGAAACCGTAAAATTCTGGGGCGTCAAACCGAATGCCGCGCACACCGGCGACCAGTTTTCCGGAAATACCGGTTGAAGGTCCATGGCGTAAAAAAGTTCAATGGCCCCGTTCATGGGCGGCATCCAGCCCACGGGCCTGCCTTCTGATTTGGCGGATATGCACCGGAGATAATACTCGGCGACGACTTTTTGCAGTTCTTTGGCGGTTGCAAGACGTTTGGTCGATTTTTGTGTTTTTTCCATTGAAAGTTAAGCCCTGCTCCCCGTCATTTCAAAAAAGCTTTCCAGCCGCGTTTTCAATTGCGCTTCCATCTGCCAGGTCTCATCCATTTCAACCAGGATCGCGGGGATTCCGTTTTTTTTAAGCGTTTCCGACACCGCCGGGTAATCGGCGAGATGCGGCGTGCAGAATTTTTGTACCACAAAGATCACGCCGCGGGCGCCGGAATCTCTTGCGAGATCGAGAAGACGCCGGCTGCGGTCAACCGCCCGGCTTCTGGCAGGGCAGGGAAACCGGTTCATGTACCTGTCAATCAGCCGGTCCATGGGGGTTTCGCCTTGTCCATCCGGCGGAAACATCTGACGGAATCCATTGCACAGATCATCGGCGACAATCCGGCCGCCGGAAGATTCGATCATGTCAAGAATCCCGGAGTCTTCAATCAGGCTCCCGCTGACCAGAACCGGGAAGCCGTCTTTTGCCTCCTGCGAATCTTCGGGAAGCTGATTCATGAAATCTCTTAACATGAAAAGATAGTGATCGGGCGGCATGAGAGC
>PCSG01000030.1 GCA_002772195.1 Desulfobacterales bacterium CG23_combo_of_CG06-09_8_20_14_all_51_8
CCCATGCCCCCTGAGTCACCGCGCAACCCGACTTTTTTTATTACAAGACACAACCCATTAAAATTTAATGAAAACCCTAATTGAGTGGTTTTGCGTAAATTTTGAGTGGTTTCGCGTAAAAATGAGTGCTTTTGCGTAAGGGTTTGAGTGGTTTCGCGTAACGATTTGAGATGTTTCGAGTAAGGTTTTGAGATGTTTTGCGTAACGAAATAGGGCTTAAATTATTGACATTTTTACAAATTCACCTCTGATTAAGTCTTTTAAGTTTATTAAGTATTTTAAGAATATATATAACCGACGAAGAAGACGATAATATTTAGATACTAGTATCCCCCCTCCCGCCGTCGCCGCCGCCTTCAAAAGAAAAATTTGAAAAGTTTCTATATTACTTTCAGAGACCATCAACTTTTCACTTTTTTGGAGGTTTATCATGCAACAGGAACAAAATGCGCTTTACTGGTTTATGCACATGGTTCAAACAGGGGCCATCAATCCGTCGACCCCGGACATGAGTCTGGTTCCGGACAATATCATGTCCCAAATCCTCTGGGAGGAATGGCCGGATGGAGAAATTCTTCCCACCCAGGCTGCTGTCAATGTTTCATATTTTCTTTTCCTTTCCAGTAAAATTGCCATTCAGATCCGTCGCAATGGATTAGCAAAACAAGTGACGGCGGCTAAAAGAGAGCTTTTCATCGCTCTGGAAAAATTTTTAATCCTTGCCGGTCTTGAAAACCTCAAACGGGATGGGGTGTTGAAATACCACATCAAGGGCCTGTGGCATGATCAAAACGCCGGGATTCTTACCTTTGACTTAAACCCTCATCCGGAGAGGCCTGCCAGATCGCAGATGTTTAGCAAATTCTTCAACTTCAATTAACGCAAGGGGATCAAAAATTGAATGATAATAAAAAAAATCAGGTAGTTGAGGTTGAACAAAATACCGCTGTGTCAAAATATTTGACCAAAGCGGAAGTTAATTTTCTGGTCATGCCGTATTTCAGCCTGGATAAGGACGCTGATTCCAACAGGCGCATCGAGTTTAGAGACATGCAGCAACGGGGCAATGAAACTTTCGAAATTGTCTGGACAGTGATTCCCCACCCGGATTTCGGTCTGCCAAGGGATTTTGAAAGACGATTGCAGCGGGCGGTTGAACACAGTTTGACGTTTATTTCCCGGCCCCTTTCAAACCCGGTGCCTTTACCCTGCATCAGGGAACTGGCCCGGATGATGGGCGTAAACTGCAATGGGGGATTTGCGGAAAGCGTGAAACAGGGGCTTATTACCATGATGATGACCGGCATCATGAGCAAGCGGTCTTATTACAACAAGAACAAAAAAGCCTGGCTGGACGAGGGATTTCACCTTTACGACAAAATTATCTTCAAGGGGGAGAAAATTTCAGAAAATGAGAAAGCCGACAGGAATTATGCATATTTTACCAGCGGATACCTGGACAATCTCAATGCCATGTATGTGCGCCCCATTGATTTTGAGTATCTCAAATCCTTAAGGCCCATTGCATCCAGGCTCTATGAGCTTCTCGGCGTCAAGTTTTACGGACATCAGGATTTTATTCAATACAAGTATTCGACCCTGTGCAATCTCCTGCCCATCCGGAAGCAAAAAACCCTGTCCCGCTCCCGCCAGCAGCTTGAACGTTCTTATAAAGAACTGAAACAAACGGGCTTTATTGGAACTTTTGACTGGATTGAAATCCAGGGGGTCAAGGATGACTGGTACATCCGCTATGTTCCCGGAGAGCGGTTTTTCAACGAAATAACAGTGGCGCAGCAGGCATCATCTGCTGGATGCCGGCCGCTCCGAATTCCGGTGATGGAAAGCGAAACAGGACAAAGCCCTGATACTGTTTCTGAAATTTATGAACCCGGTGAAGACACCAGCCTTTTTGGGTTCAACAGTGGGCCTGAACCTGATGCCCTGTGGTCATTATTTGCGAAAATTGTTAGAAAATATCCTGAGTTTGATTTAAGGGACCAGGACCAAAACTGGCTTAAGGAAAGGGTCCAGGGAGACAGCGGCTTCAAGCCGGTTGATCTGATGTATGAAATCCGGAACTGGGGAGACTGGCTTGATATTCAGCACCGGAAAAAAACCGGAAATGAGAAAAATAAATTTCCAAGGTCCAATTTCAAGGGCAGCCTGATGAACTGGCTTCAACACAGCTTACACACCTTCAGCAGGGAGAAAACCAATGGCTTTGTATCTGTCGATCAAAAAAAACCTGGAAGAAAAGGATTTGACCTGCCAAGCGATTTCCGGGTCGATGTCATGTAACCCTCATAAGCCGGACCTGCATACGGAAACACCCGTCGGACTTTGCAGATGCAGATGTTTTATAACGACCTGAAGGAACGGGAAAGGCTGATAGCCGAATCAAGGCCGGAAGATTTATGCTGCCATTCTTGTGGCCGCTTGTTTGCCCCGTCATGGGATCATCTTGAAGGCCAATGGGGATATCCGGAAATAACAGATTCCGGGATATGCCGGCAGTGCCGGAAACTTCAGCATATCCGGCAAAACATGGAGACCTGTCTTAAACATGCGGGCGTTCCGCCCAAATATCTCCACTGTTCTTTTGAAAACTTTCAGGTCATGGATGAAAATCGCATGTGCGTAAACGCATGCGGTCACTATCTCAGCCATCCCCGTCCCGATTTTCCGGGTCTTTATCTTTATGAAAACTGCGGGACAGGGAAAACCCATCTCGCCGCAGCCATTGTCAGGAAACTCCTGCTCAAGGGCAAGCAGGTCGTTTTTACGTGTGTTCCCAGGCTTTGTTTTGAAATCAAAAAGGCGTTTCACAATAATTGTAAAGTAACGGAACAGGATGCCATCCAGGCCTATGTCTCATGTGAATATCTGGTGCTGGATGACCTGGGGGTGGAAAAGCCCACCGAATGGGTTAAAAAGACGCTGGGCTATATTATTTATGAACGGGACAATATGTTTAAACCCACCATTATCACATCCAATCTTTCACTTGATGAAATGTCACATCAAGTCGACCATCGCATTGCTTCACGAATCGCCGGCATGGGTCCGGTGGTCCGGGTCCAGGGACCGGACTGGCGGTTGAAGCAGTATTTGAGTTAGGGCTTACAGGCTGTTTGATTCATGTTTTTCAAACGGCATGAGATTTTAAGGTGCGGGTCGCTCGATTCCCTTCCAACTTGATACCTTTCCTTGATACAAATATTTTCCGGGTTTGCTGATACCCCTTTTCTCAATGCCATACAATTTGATGGGCGAACCATTGTTTTTTTGTTGGTTGAATGGATGTGAAGAGGATTTGTATTCTGTCAAAGTGCATATTCCGGATGACTCCGGCCATCGATTCCGCTGATTAGGACGAAGTTGCCGCAAAGTTTTGATTGTGTAGGTTCGATTTTACCAAAATATTTCTCACTTGCGCTCACTAAGGCACACATAAGTTATTATACTCGATGTTCAAGTTTTTAACT
>PCSG01000388.1 GCA_002772195.1 Desulfobacterales bacterium CG23_combo_of_CG06-09_8_20_14_all_51_8
TTTTTTGAGAAGACACGTCGCCCGACGTGGGATCTATCCTGGAATCGAAAATATGTTTTCCTCATGTACCATCAAGCTGACACACAATACCCATAAGGCAAAGGTCATGGTGGAGATGGATGTCTATTTCTTGATGGGAACCAAGACCGTTTTAAATGAGCTGATCGCCTATGTGGATATGCGCCATCTTCTCGCAGGGGTCTTATGCCCGAAAAGCATGTTGATCATGTCTTACGCACTGAAAAACTCCCGGTCAAACCCTTCCTTTCCGTCATATTTTTCGCTCTGCTGTTTCATGTACCCGTAATAAGCATCGATATTGACCGCAAGACCGGCGGCTTTCATAGCTTCGGCCACATCGCTTTCCGAGGGCGGGCAGCCTTTGACCTTGATGGCTTCCCGGATATTTTCATTGCCCTTGTTGGCCTTGATGATGCAGTTGCCCAGCAGCACGGTTTTGTCGTATCCGGGCCGGGCCTGCATTTTTTTGCCGTTTAGAATTTCCACTTTCGGTAAAGGTTTCCCCTTGAAGGCGGAAAGGGCTAAAATATTGCTCATGATGGGGATGGGCGAGCATCCCGAACACAGGGTATCATCGTATTTGGGCAGGGCAACGCCGGTGATGCCCAGTTTTTCAAATATGTCCGGCCCGGTATTGTCACGGGTCCAGTTCCAGTCCCACTTCAGGGGCTGGATATGATTGTCGATTGATTCGCCCCGGATATCGTAATCCGCAAGATCCAGAGATTTGTCATGCCGATTGGCGAAATATTTGAAGTGTTCGATTTCTTCGGCCGGATAGCCCACGATCCGGGCTCCGGTCATGTCCGCGGCCAGGATATCCGTGGACCCGATGAGGATGTTTTTGCGGAAGGCGTTTCCAAAATGCAGGGCCCCTTTTTCCAGGGCGTAAATGCCGTCGATGAGGGTGAAGGCCGGCTTGACGAAATCCACGATATGGGAAAAGGAAAACTCCAGGCCGGATTCCGGGTTATGGCAGTGGCGTTTGGATTTTAATTTAAGGCATCCTTTGAGGTTCTTGAGGCCCAACGAGACTTTGGTCTGACCATGGGTTTTCAGCACCGGAAAATTGATGAAAAAATCGCAGTCAACGGCTTCTTCGGCAATATGCAGACTCTGGTCCTCGTGATAAACGAATTCCCTGCTTTTGCTCTGATTGAAATCCACCAGGGTCACGCCGTATTTTTTTTCAAGGGTACGGTACCCAAGCCCTTCATAGGCGGCCAGTGTACCCATGTCTTTTTTCAACTGCACGGACCCTTCACCGATAGTGATGCGGGAACAGCCGAAATCTTTTAAGAGAAGGATGAGATCCTCCACCAGACGGGTGGTGGTGTAGACTCCGAAGGGAGCGATGGGAAACTGGTCGTCCCAGGCCACCAGATTGGGTTTGATCAGCACGCGATCGGATGGACGAAGATTTTTAAAACCCTCGCACAATTCAACACATTGTTTTAGCGAGTCCGGACTTTGCGTGTAAGTGACGATGGAAACGGGTTGATTCATCAGGTTCTCCTTTCAATACCCTTCATATCTCTCATTTTTTTTACATGAAGCATAGAGCGGGAAACGGGCCTCAGCAAAAAGGCTGTGCGGATTTCTTTCACTTTGTAGTCGAAAAATCGGCAATACAATAACGATTGCGGCCCTCGCTTTTGGCCCGGTAAAGGGCCGCATCAGCGGATTCCAATAATCCATCAACGGTGCTTTTCGTGTTCGCATAAGCGACACCGATACTAACGGTAATGGAAAGAACCCCTGATTTGGTATTAATTCTGCTTTCGGAGACTATATTACACAGTCTGTTAAACAAAAGTTCGGGTTCTGTTCCAGGTTTCATCGGGGTTATCATTAAAAATTCCTCTCCCCCTATGCGCCCCAAGGAATCGTATTCCCGGATGCTCCCACTCAATATATGCGACAGACCGATGAGAATCTCATCTCCGGCTTTGTGCCCGTAAGTGTCATTGACTTTTTTGAAGTGATCTATATCAAACATACCGATGACCAGCAGATCCCCGTGGCGGCTGGCGCGGGAAAGTTCCTTATGCAAATGATTCAAGATGGCGCGGCGGTTCAGCATGCCTGTCAAAGGATCATGGGCAGCTTCGTGGGCGAGCGCATTCCGGGCTTCGAGAAGCTTGACCCGCATTTCTGTCACGCGCAGACCGACTTCCACTCGCGCGCAAAGTTCACCATAATCAAAGGGCTTGGGCAGATAGTCATCCGCGCCCGCCTGGAGACCGGTAATGATATTTGTTTTTTCTCCTTTGATGGTCAGCATGATAATATATATCGGTTGTTCCGTCTGAATGCTCCGGATCCGGCGAAGTAAATCGAGCCCGTCCATTTCCGGCATTATCCAATCAAGAATCGCCAGCATAGGCGCTTCGGGTTGTTGCAGCGACAGCCATGCCTCTAATCCGTTAGCGGCCTCAACGACGTCATGCCCTTTTTTTTTAAGCATTCCTGCCAAGACGCTTCGGGTTGCGCTATCATCTTCAGCGACTAAGACTCGCAAGACATTCTCCTTTATAAAAGATAAACCGGAACTGCCGTTATGGTATGTCATTTTAATGATATGTCATTTTAGCCGCTTTAGTCAATTATTTGTGTTTATTATTGCTTGTGGCCGAGATAATCCAGTTATGTTTTTATAAGGTAACCAGATCAATGGTGTTAAAAAAGAACGAACGTTCGATTTTTTATTGCAACCCTGAAGCTCTCCTGTTATTCTACATTTTTTAAAAATCATTCATTCCAAGATCAGGAGAGGTCATATGTCAGAATCTTTTTTTCACGCGCTGATGAATCCGAAATCCATCGCCATTGTCGGCGCCAGCAATAATCCCATGAAAATGGGGACGATGCACGCCTTAAGTATTCTTAAAGACGGGTATGAGGGGAAATTTTACCCGGTCCATCCCACGGAAAAAACGGTTCTGGGGCATCCGGCCTATGCGTCGCCTTTAGACCTGCCCGAGGCTCCGGATCTGGCCATGTTTGTGCTGCCGGCCCAGCATCTGCTGCCGGTCTTTGACGCCTTCGGAAAAATCGGGACCCGATTCGCCATCGTCATTACCGCGGGATTCAATGAAGCCGGCGAACACGGCAAACAACTGGAAATGGAACTCAAGGCCATGGCCCGTAAATACGGCATCCGGTTTATCGGCCCCAACTGCATGGGCATTGTCAATCGCGATATTTCCTTAAATACGTCGGTTTCTCCCATTGTCGGCAAACCCGGGAAACTGGGATTGATCTCCCAGAGCGGCACCTATGTGGCCCAGACCGTGGATTACCTCCAAAAACGCGGCATCCGCCTGGGCAAGGCCGTGAGCCTGGGCAATGAAGCCGATGTCAATATTATCGATGCGCTGGAATATCTGGGCGAAGATTCCCGCACGGCCGCCATCTCCATGTATATCGAGACCATCCGGGATCCGCAGCGCTTTTTGCGGGTCGCCCGAAACATTACCCCCTATAAACCAGTGATCGCCCAGTATATCGGCGGTTCGGAAGC
>PCSG01000008.1:0-6161 GCA_002772195.1 Desulfobacterales bacterium CG23_combo_of_CG06-09_8_20_14_all_51_8
CGTCTAAAATCTGGCTGGATTCCTTATCCACGTCCATGGCCACGACCGTGTATGTTTTCCCCATGATGCCGGTAAACGAAGAAATCTTTGAAATCTGCCCGGATCGGCTCGACAGAAAATATTCGCCGGATTTATCTGCGCCGGCGATTTTCTGACCATTTTTTACTTTATCCCCGGGCTTCTGCAGGGCATTTCCGATAGTGTCCGGAGACTCCCCGATATAGAACTGAATCTGTTTTGACGGGGTTACGCGGACCGGTTCCGCCTGGGTGTCATCAAGGGTTTCATATCGGAGTTTGGGCTTTACGAGTCCGAAGAAGGATCTTTTTATCATGGATCAACCTATCACTGATAGACTTAAAATTAATTGCATTCCTCAACAATTTGAGAATCTTCCGTGTGCCTGACAAAAACGCGCATTTTTAAAAGCCATGGCATTTGATGCAGTCCGCATCCCCCCCGGACGGCCCCGCGCCTTTATCCTCGTGGCAGCCGATACATTGCTTATGAAACGCCTCGGCTCTTTTTCTGGGTCCATGACAGCCGGCGCAGTCATTTTTCCCGGGAGTGACGCCGGAACCCTCATGGCAGCCGATGCACTGTTTGTGAAAGGCTTCCTCCCGTCCCAGCATAAAATCATCGCCTCCCCCCTTCTCATGGCAATCACTGCACATCTGCGGCATGCCGCCGTCTTCCTCGTGATAGTCATGGTGACAGTCGCTGCAGGAAAGCCCATAATCCGCACTGTGCATATCGTGGTTGAATCTGCCGCCGGCGCCGAATGCCGGAACATATTCACCGTCGACCAGATGGCAGCTCCCGCAGGAACCCGGCGCAGCAGCGCTGCTCGCATCATAGGCGTGATGGCAGCTCTTGCACTCAAGGTTGGATGCGTCTTTATGGGTCTGATGGTCAAACAGCACATCCCCCCCCACGGTCTTAAACATCTTGCGGACGGGCTCATCCGATGATTTCGCCGGCAGGGAACTGTAACAGAACACGCCGACTACCAGACAAACAAAGGCAAGAGCATAAACGAATTTTAGTTCATTTTTAAAAGACATCTATCAAAATTCCTTTTAAATACATCCGATTTTTAAAAGTGAAATCCCTATTATTTTACGCCTGTTTTGTCAAGATTTTAAAATGGAAATTATATACCCCGCCACGGGAGAACTGTCAACCGTCGTGAATTTTGGATGTGGATTTTGGACCTCAGGGCAATCGCTATTGACGGAAAAACCTTCAGATCATCCTGTACCCGTTTCACTCTAAAAAAAGGCCGGGTGTCGCCGCCCGGCCTTTTTTGGCGGAAAATTTTCCGCCGTGTTCTGATTGACGCTTACAAGGAGTATGGTTTTTATTTAATCTTTACATGGCATTAATCCGCTTTTCTGCGCAGAAATGTCGGAATATCATAATCCACAAAGGGTTCGCTCTTTGCCGCGGCATCTTCTTTAAACGGACTGAATTTTTTAATTTTACGGGCACCCAGCTCGATTTTCCGCTCTTTGGCTTCTTCTTTTTTCCGGATAAACGCCGGACGAAGCATCTCATCATCAAAATTTTTCAATTCCTCCGGGGTGGGGGTCCGCACCACACCGCGGGTCACCTCATTGTTTTTAGACATATCTCTGAATGCGGGCCGCATTTTCGGCAGCTGCACCTTTCCGTCCCCGATGCCGGTGGCAATGACCGTTACCCGCAGCTCATCGCCCAGACTTTCATCCACGGCCGTACCCCAGATGATTTCCACGTCATCATCCCCGATTTCATTATAGATTCTTTCCGATGCCTCAATGGTTTCCTCCATGGTCAGATCGGAATTGCAGGTGATGTTCATGAGCACGCCCCGGGCCCCCACGATGGAATTGTCCTCCAGAAGCGGATGGGAAATGGCCCGTTCCGCCGCTTCAATGGCCCGGTTTTCCCCGCTGGCCACGCCGATGCCCATGATGGCCATGCCGGCCTTGGACATCGTGGCCTTGACATCCGCAAAGTCCAGATTGATCAGGCCGGGCCGCAGAATCAGGTCGGTGATCCCCTTCACTGAATGGTTTAAAATTTCATCCGCCCGCTTGAACATGTCGATCAGCGTCGATTTTTTGGACGCCAGCCCCCGCAACCGGTCGTTGGGAATGGTGATCACCGTATCCGCCATTTCCTTTAAGCGGGCGATGCCTTCCTCGGCCTGTTTGCTTCTTTTTCTGGCTTCAAAGGCAAAGGGTTTTGTCACCACGGCCACGGTCAGCGCGCCGAGTTCCTTGCATATCTGAGCGATCACCGGCGCGGCCCCGGTCCCCGTGCCGCCGCCAAGGCCCGCGGCGATAAACACCATGTGACTGTCGGCCAGGGCTTCCCGCAGCACATCGGCGGATTCCAGGGCCGCGTCCCGGCCCACCGACGGATCCGCACCGGCGCCCAAACCTGCGGTCAAGGCTTCGCCCAACTGAATCCGGGTGCTGGCTCTGGCATAGGATAGAGCCTGGGCGTCCGTGTTGGCGACAATAAACTGGACCCCTTGAAGGTTTGAATCAATCATATTGTTGACCGCGTTGCATCCGCCGCCGCCGACGCCGATCACCTTGATTTTTGCCGCATTTTCCGTTTCCACATAAGTAAAATCCATACTCCCGCCTCCTTGTCTGACTGTTTGTAGGTTATCCGTTTAATGTTTCTGATATCATCAATATTGACTCAATTATTTTAACTAAATTATTTCCTTGAACCACGTTTTCATACGGGTCATGATCCGGTTGAAAATATTGGCATCCCGTATTCTGAATCTCTTTTTCGCCTGGTGTTTGGCCCCATAGATCACCAGACCAACCCCTGTGGCGTACATGGGATTGTTGACGACATCCACCAGCCCGCTGATGCCTTGCGGCGTGCCGATACGCACCGGCAGTTCGAAAACCGACTCCGCGATTTCCGAAATGCCGTCCAGAAGGGCCGAGCCGCCGGTCAGGATGATGCCGGAAGACACATAATCCTTCATTCCGGCCCGATGGATTTCCCGTTTCATGAGGGTGAAAATCTCCTCCACTCGGGGCTCCAGAATCTCCGCCAGGATCTGCCGGGGAAGCTTGCGGGATCCGCGGCCGGAAATATCCGATATTTCGATGGTTTCATCATTTTTAACCTTATCCGCCACGCAGGTGCCGTATTTCAGTTTTATTTTCTCCGCTTCCGCCATGGGTGTCCTCAGCCCCACGGAAATATCGTTGGTCATGTTGTTCCCGCCCAGGGACAGGACAAACGTATGTTTGATGGTGTTGTTGCAAAAAACCGCCAGGTCTGTGGTGCCGCCGCCGAGATCGATAATGCCCGTGCCGATTTCCTTTTCCTCGGCGGTCAGAACCGCCTCGCTGGAGGCGATGGGCTCCAGAATGATGTCACAGATGTCCAGGCCCGCCTTATGCCCGCACTTGATGATGTTCTGAGCCGACGTCACCGCGCCGGTGACGATGTGGATCCTGGCTTCCAGCCTTACGCCGGCCATACCCACGGGATTCTGAATGCCTGCCTCGCCGTCCACGATATATTCCTGAGGCAGCACATGAATGACCTCCCGGTCCATGGGAATGGCCACTGCCCGGGCCGCTTCCACCACCCGGTCCATGTCCGCCTGGGTAATTTCATCGCCCTTGACGGCGATAATGCCGTTGCTGTTAAAGCCGGTGATATGGCCGCCGGCGATGCCGGCATAGACCGACGAGATTTCACACCCGGCCATCATTTCAGCTTCCCGGACGGCTTTATTGATGGAATCCACCGTGGATTCAATGTTCACCACCACGCCCTTGCGCAAGCCGACCGACGGGGCCGTGCCGATCCCGATAATGTTCACTTGATTGTCCGATAATTCCGCGACAACGGCACAGATTTTGGTCGTGCCGATATCGAGCCCTACGATTAATTCTTCCTGGTTTTTCACGTTAAACCTCCTTTTGATCTTCCTCGGACAATGGTTCATTTCCGGGTCTCGCCACAATACGCTCAGGATGTCTCAAATCCAGTTCTTCGATAAATGGTACCGCCTTCTCCTGCTTGATCCAGGCGTAAATCTTTTCCAGCCGGCGGTATTTTTCAATGTAATGGCCGTATCCCAGTTTCACCGTTCGCACCGGACCATCAATTTCCAAGGTCACACCCATTTCCCGGTCCACATGAATGGTTTTGATGCATGCGTTGGGAAGAATCCCGTCCGGAGAACCGCCCGAACGCAATATGTCCATGACCGAAGCAAAAACAGGCGATTCCGGCGTGTCGGTTGTGCGCCAGTCCGTGTACTCAATGCCGGACAACATTGGCAGCCCTTTTATTTCTTCGGGCTCCGCTTCTTTGAAAATGATGCCGTCGCAGTTGATGAGAAACTGCTTGCCGAAATTTAATACCGCCAGCGGCTCCTGCTCTTTAATAGAAATGGCGATCTGTTTTGGAAAAGTCCGGCGCACATCGGCTTCGGCGATCCAGGGGTGGTCCAGCAGCCGGTTGCGCACCGCCCCTAAATTCAGGGACACGAGATTGACCCCGTTTTGAATTCCCGCCGCTTCAAGAATCTGTTCCGGTGAAAGCCGGTTGCCGCCGGAAACCGAAATATTCTCCGCCCTGAAATATTGGCACTGAGTCAGCACATCATGAATCAGAATAAACACCAGGCTCATGCCGACCAGCACCAGGGCCAGAAAAACACTTTTAAACACAATGCCGACCATCCGGCGGAAGGTCCGGGTGGGATTTTTTTCCGGCGGTTTTTTCTTATACCGATTTTTTCTCGGTGCTTTCGTCCCCAACAATTTCAACTTCCGGCTCCAATAAAATATTAAATTTCTGAAATACGGTTTCCTGGACCATACGCATCAGGCGGAGGATATCCCGGGCGGACGCCCGGCCGTGGTTGACGATAAAATTCGCGTGTTGCGGGCTGATTTGCGCATCCCCGACCGAGAGGCCCTTGCAACCGGCAAGATCGATGAGCCGGCCCGCGGGTTCCTGATCGACCGGATTCTTAAAAAAACTGCCGGCCGAAGCTAAACTGACGGGCTGTGACTTCTTCCGGGCGGCCAGCAGCGCATCCGCTTCTGTCTTCAACATGTCCGGGTCCTGGGACGTCAAGGCGAACACTCCCTCCAGGATCACGCAAGCGGATAGTTCCAGGCCGCTTTCCGGACAAAAAGCAAGGGAGCGGTATGAAAATTTCATCAATTTCTTGTCCATGAATCCGATCGTGCCGTCTGGCCGGATAATCCGGATGCCGGTCAGGATCTGTCCCATGGACCCTTCCCAGGCCCCGGCGTTCATCCGGATGGCCCCGCCCACGCTTCCCGGGATCCCCATCGCAAAATTCAAGCCCCCCAGCCCATTGGCGATGGCAAACCGGCAAAGGGCCCCCAGACCGGCTCCGGCCATGGCGGAAATCCCCGCAAATCCCCGCTGTTCAATGCCGGCCAGACTCCCGGCCATGGAAATCACAACTCCGCGAATGCCTTTGTCTGTAACCAGGAGATTGGACCCCCGGCCGACCATCAGATACGGCATGTGATGTTCCGCAGCCCACTGGATCAAAAATATTATTTCGGTTGCATCCATTGCCGTCACGAACGCATCCGCAGGACCGCCGACCCGGAAAGTGGTATGGACCGCCATGGGCTCATTAAAGCGCACCCGTTCGGAAAATTTTTCCGTCAGCTGGTTTTTCAGTCCGGATGAAAAGGTCATACGCCTGCCCGTATCTTTTATTCGCCCCGTTTGCCGGGTTCCGAGTGTTTTATCTGTTTGATGAGTAATTCGCCGACCTTCCACACATCCCCGGCCCCCAGGGTCAACACCAGATCCCCGTCCTTCACCACTTCGCTCAGCGCCTTTACGACCCCGGCCATGGTATTGAAACCGGCCACTTCCTTGTGCCCGTGGCGCTTGATCCCTTCAACCAGCATTTCATGGTTCACGCCGTCAATCCGTTCCTCTCCGGCCGGATAAATCGGCAGCAGCATCAGGACATCGGACTGGTAAAACGCCCGGGTGAAGTCATCATAGAGGGCCCGGGTCCGGGAATACCGGTGGGCCTGAAACACCACGATCAGTCGCCTTCCGGGCCAGCTTCGGCGGACTGCTTCCAGGGTGGTTTTGATTTCCGTGGGATGGTGCCCGTAATCATC
>PCSG01000008.1:6239-6894 GCA_002772195.1 Desulfobacterales bacterium CG23_combo_of_CG06-09_8_20_14_all_51_8
AATCCTGTCAAACGGAATGCCGAGTTCAAGCCCCGCGCAAATGGCCGCCAGGGCATTGCTCACATTGTGGATTCCCGGCAGGTTCAAGGTCACCTCCCCCAAAAATTTATCATGGGAGACCACCTGAAACCGGCTTTGCACGCCCTCAAAGACCACGTCCCGGGCCTGGACATCGGCCTGGGCGCTTAATCCGTAAGTAACAAACCGCTTTTTGATTTTGGGAATGATCGCCTGAACCGACTCATTGTCGAGACACAGCACCGCCAGCCCGTAAAACGGAATCCGGTCGATGAAATTCAAAAAAACGGTTTTGATATTTTCAAGGGTTCCATAAAAATCCACGTGCTCGAAATCGATATTGGTCACCACCGCAATGGTGGGCGAAAATTTCAAAAACGACCCGTCGCTTTCATCGGCCTCGGCCACGATGAACTCCCCCTGGCCTAGAACCGCGTTGGTGTTGATGCTTTTTAATTTCCCGCCGATCACCACTGTGGGGTCCAGGCCGCCTTCCGCCAGAACGCCGGCGACCATGGATGTGGTGGAGGTCTTGCCATGGGCGCCGGCCACGCATACGCTGTATTTCAGTCGCATCAGCTCCGCCAGCATTTCCGCCCTCGGAATCACGGGGATGGATGCTTCCAGCGCGGCCTGA
>PCSG01000008.1:6922-12707 GCA_002772195.1 Desulfobacterales bacterium CG23_combo_of_CG06-09_8_20_14_all_51_8
ATGACGTCACCACGACATCCACATCCCGGATGTGATCGGCCTGGTGCCCTTCAAAAACAATCCCCCCGAGTTTTTCAAGACGGGCCGTGACATCGGACAGGGCAACGTCCGATCCGGATACCCGGTAACCCAAAGTCAGCAGAAGCTCGGCGATGCCGCTCATGCCGATGCCGCCGATGCCGACAAAAAAGATATGATACTGTTTGCGATACATGAATTATAATCCCGCCGTGTTTTTAAGTCTGGTATTGGAAATCCCCAGAAGCCCGTAAATATCGTCAACTATCCGCCGGGCTGCATCCGGATGCCCGAACCGACGCATTTTGACTTCCATTGCCTGCCGGGCATCCCCATTTTCGGAATAATAAACTATCCGCCGGGACAGCATCTCTCCGCTTAAATCCGCTTCTTCAATCATTTCCGCAGCCCCGTCCGCCACCAGGGCCTTCGCGTTCGCCACCTGATGGTTATCGGCGGCCTGAGGAAAGGGGATGAAGATGACGGCCTTTCCGGCCACCGTCAATTCCGCCACGGTAGTGGCTCCGGACCGGCAGATCACCAGATCCGCCGCCTCATAAAGCGCCCCCATGTTTTCAAAAAAAGCCGCCACGGTTGCATCTATATGCATCTGAAGGTAAATTTTCCGGACTTCTTCCATATCCCGAGGCCCGGTCTGGTGGACAAACCGGAATTTTTCCGGATGCGTCAGATGCATCACACAGTCCAGAACCGCCATGTTGATGCTGTGAGCCCCCTGGCTGCCCCCTAGAATCAAAACTGTAAATGCCGGAGCAGCCTCTCCTGCGGCTTTTTCCCCCCCTTCTTTTTTTGTCCCGGCCCCGGCGATGGCTTGACGCACCGGGTTGCCTGTAAACCGGATCTTCGACTGATACACTTCTTTGAACCCGGAATCTGGAAAAGACACATAAATGCGCTCGGCAAATCCCGCCAGAAGCCTGCTGGTCAAACCCGGAAAGCTGTTCTGTTCGCAAATTACCCGGTGGATGCCCCGCATCCAGGCGGCGACAACCACCGGTCCGGCCGAATAGGCGCCCATGCCGATCACCACATGGGGAGCAAACTCCCCTAAGAGATGAAAAGCCTGGATCAGCCCGCCGGGCACCCGCATCAGGGCCGCCAATTTTGAAAAAAGGCTTTTCCCCTTAATCCCTTCCACGGCAATCCGTTTTTTTTCATAGGGCGTATTCGCCAGAACGGTCTCTTCAATGGCCCGTCCGCTCGAGACGAACATCACCCGGGTTTGCCGCGCGTCCTGAACAAATGTTTCGGCAATGGCGATGCCCGGGAACAGATGTCCTCCCGTGCCGCCACCGGCAATCAGGACTCGAAGCCCGGCATCTGACCCTTTTCCCGGCGGGTTAAGGCTCATGCTCTTTCGCTCTTTTTTTTCTGAGATGCCCATACGTTCATCAACACGCCGATCAGCGCCAGGTTAATGATTAAAGACGAGCCTCCGTAACTTAAAAACGGCAGGGTCAGCCCCTTTGTCGGCAAAAGACTTAAGTTCACGCCCATATTGATCACCGCCTGAAGCGCAATGGAAACGACAATACCCAGGGCAAGCAGGGACCCGAACCAGTCCCGCTTGGAGCGAGCGATTCCCAAGCCCCGCCACAGAATAATCAAGTACAGAAACATCACAATCAAGACCCACCGCAACCCGCCTTCTTCGCCGATGACCGAAAAAATGAAATCCGTGTGCGGGTCCGGCAGGTAAAAAAGCTTCTGATAGCCCTGGCCGAATCCTTTTCCCCAGAGACCGCCGGACCCGAATCCCATCAGCGAATGAATCACCTGATATCCCTCGCCTTTGGGATATTGCCAGGGATCCAGAAACGACATGCAGCGTTTAAGACGGTAATCACTTGAAAAATTCAGGATTACCGCCGCTGGCAGAACCACAAACAGGGCCGACAGGGACAGGTGCGAGAACCGCACGCGTCCGGCGAACATGATCAGCCATGCCATCATCCAGAAAATCGCCACGGATCCGTAATCCGGCTGGAGCAGAATCAGGACGGAAAAAAGCAGCAAAACGAACACATGGGGGGCAAATCCGATACCCAGCCGCTCGACATCGTCCTGTTTTTTGGTCAGGGAATACCCCATAAATACGATCAGGGCGAACCGGGCGAATTCCACCGGCTGGAACCGGACCCCCCCGAGCTGGAGCCACCGGACAGCGCCATTCACCCCATGGCCCAGGCCTCCGATCAGAACAACCCCCAGCAGCATTATGGCGGCCGCCATCATCACATAGGTGAGTCCCCGATAAATCCGGTAGGGGACACATCGGCACACCAGCATGGCCATCAGCCCGAGACCGACGAAAATCAGCTGGCGCTCGAAAAAATAATATTCATTGCCGTAATTATGCAGGGCGATGGCGGAGCTGGCGCTGTAGACCATGGCGATGCCGATGCCGGTCAGCAGAAACACCGGCAGCATGAGGGTTAGATCCCAGGTAAAATAAGGAGTTTTATCGTCTGTTTTTTTCATCATCCGCGGTTTTCCCCCTCTTTTACCCGCCGGGCGAAATCCTCTCCCCGCCGGGCGTAACTTTCATAGATGTCAAAACTGGAACAGGCCGGCGACAGCAGTACCGTATCCCCTTCCTCGGCGACTTCCTTAGCCGTCGCCACTGCCCCGGCCATGTCCGGAACCCGCACTATCTTTACGCAATCCTTCAGGGCCGACATGATAATTCCCGCCGCTTCCCCTAAAACGATCACCTGTTTGACGCACCGGCGGATCGGATCGATCAGACTGTCATAGGCGCCGCCCTTGTCCCGGCCTCCCATGATCAGCACCACCGGAGACGCGAATGACTCCAGGGCACGGACCACCGCATCCAC
The DNA here is from genome assembly GCA_002772195.1 of Desulfobacterales bacterium CG23_combo_of_CG06-09_8_20_14_all_51_8. GTDB lineage: Bacteria > Desulfobacterota > Desulfobacteria > Desulfobacterales > Desulfosalsimonadaceae > SURF-3. Next base: position 9,799 of record PCSG01000008.1, read on the forward strand.
ATTGGTGGCTTTGGAGTCGTCATAGAACCGGACTCCACCTACGGTATCCACATATTCCATGCGGTGGGAAAGGCCCTTAAACCCGGCAAGCGCGCTTTTAATGCCGGAAACAGCGCCTCCCACCGCCAGCACCGCCAAGCCCGCGGCCGCCGCGTTTTCCAGATTGTGACGGCCGGTCAGGGGAATATCGGTGCAGTCCACATACTGATCCCCCAGTTCCGGGGTATGAAAACAGATGGTCTGGTCGGATATCCACGCCCGGCTTTCATTAAACTCCCGGCAGTTGAAGGCAAAGCGCCTGGCTTTAAGATTTTCGGAAACCGACAGGACCGTGGGGTCTGCTTCGTTGATCACACAGACCTCCGCAGGCCCCTGGTTTTCAAAAATCCGGGCTTTGGACCGCGCATAGGCGTCAAAGTCCGCATACCGGTCCAGATGGTCATCGGTGATGTTTAAAATCACACTGACCAGGGGCTTGAACCGCTCGATGGTGTCGAGTTGAAAGCTGCTGATTTCCGCCACGATAAAATTCGTTCCCTCCTGCTGGTCCACGAGTTCCATCAGCGGGGTCCCCAGATTTCCGCCGGCAACGGCCCGAAATCCACAATGACGCAGCATCTCGGCCACCAGCAGGGTGGTGGTGGATTTCCCATTGGTTCCGGTGATCGCCAGAATGGGGATATGGATAAAATGATAGGCCAGTTCGACTTCACCGATCACCGGGATGCCCTTTTCCCGGGCCCGGTTGAGCGGCGCAAGGGTATGGGCCACGCCGGGGCTCAAAACGATAAGATCGCAACGTTCAAAAATTTCCGGCGGGTGCGGCCCCAGGGCCAGGCTGACCCCCAGGGGCCGGACCGCCGCCAGGGCGTCTTTGAGGGCGTCTTCCCCGCGTTGATCCGCCACCGTGACAACGGCCCCCTGCCGGCAGAGAAACCGGGCCGTTGCGATCCCCGATCTTCCAAGTCCCACCACCAGAACATGTTTGTTTTTCAGATCCATTTTATTCCCAGATTCAGTTGATGATAAACGCCTCGCCCATTTTCCGTTGCTTACCGGAGTTTCAGCGTACTGATGGCCAACAGGGCCAGAATGATCGCCATAATCCAGAACCGGACGATGACCTTGGATTCCTTCCAGCCTTTTAATTCAAAATGATGATGAATCGGCGACATTAAAAAAATCCGCTGACCGTGGGTGAACTTGAAATATCCGACTTGAATAATCACGGACAGGGCCTCCATGACGAAAATCCCGCCCACCAGAACCAGCAGAAATTCATGTTTGGTAATCACGGCGATAATTCCCAGAAGGGCGCCCAGGGGCAAGGACCCCACATCGCCCATGAAAATCTCGGCCGGGTGCGTATTGTACCAGAGAAATCCGAGCCCGGCCCCGGCCATGGCCCCGCAGATAATGGTGACTTCGCCGCATCCGGCTACATAGTGGATCTGAAAATACTCGGCGATTTTGACATGCCCCGTCACATACGCAAACAGCATGTAGGTGGCGGCGGCGATGATGACCGGCCCGATGGCCAGACCGTCGAGTCCGTCCGTGAGATTGACCGCGTTGGATGCGCCCACGATGACCAGTATGGCGAAAAGGATGTATCCGGCGCCCAGGTCCGGAACGATGGTCTTAAAAAAAGGCACCGTGACCCGGGTATTGAATTCCGGGTATACGTAAATCGCGACCCCGGCAAGTGCTGCGATCAGGATCTGCAACAAAAATTTGGCCCGGGCGCTGAGCCCCAGGTTCCGTTTCTGAATCTGCTTTAAATAATCATCTGTAAACCCAATGGCGAAAAACCCGACCCCCACGAATAAAATGATCCACACATAAAGGTTTTTCAAATCCACCCACAGCAGGGTGGATACAAATATCGCCGTCAGAATCAGCACACCTCCCATGGTGGGGGTACCGGCCTTGACCTTATGACTTTCCGGCCCGAGTTTCCGGATATACTGGCCGATCTGCTTTTCGGAGATCAGCCGGATCACAAAAGGCATGAACACCAGACAGATGATCAGGGCCGTCAGGCTTGCGCAGATGGTCCGGAAAGTGATGTAGCGAAAAACATTGAGCGCTGAAATTTCCGGCTGAAGCATGTTAAACAGATGATAAAGCATCAACCCATCCAGACCTGATAAATGTTTGACAATTACGCCGCCGGCCCATCCAGCGCCTCCAGCCGGTGAACAATATCTTCCGTTTTCGCCCCCCGGGACCCCTTGACCAGGACCCAGTCTCCCGGACGGATGAATTCCAGCAAGGCGGCCGTCACCTCTGATTTATCGCCCGTGAAAATCCGATGGTCCGCCATCCCCGCCTCGCACGCCCCTTTTTTAACGGCAGGGGCAAAATTTCCGGTGTGAAAAATCTTTTCAAGCCCAAGACGTGCCGCCAGCCGGCCCATGGCTTCATGGAGCTGTTCGGCATCCTTCCCCAGCTCCAGCATGTCCCCGGCCACCAGAATGCCGCGACCCGGGCCTTTCAACTGGGCCAGGGTCCGGATGGCGGCTTCCATGGAGCCGGGATTGGCGTTATAGGACCCGTCGATAATAAAAACGCCCTGCCGGGTTTTCCATATGTCCATGCGGCCTTTCACCGGCAAAAACCCTTCCAGCCCGTCCTTGATGGCGTCTGCGGAAAGTCCGTTCAAATATCCCACGGATGCCGCGGCCAATGCGTTTTTCACCATGAATTCACCGGGAGACTTGAGTTCCACGGGGATGCTCCTGTCGGGCAGCTCCAGGGTAAAAGTCATGTGATCACCTTTGGGAATCACATCCACGGCCCGAACGTCCGCAGCTGGTGAAAAACCAAAGAAAAAAACTTTCCGGGCCGCTGTTTTTGAGAGCTTCATGCAGCAGGCATCATCCGTGTTTAAGACAATCGTCCCAGTT
>PCSG01000230.1 GCA_002772195.1 Desulfobacterales bacterium CG23_combo_of_CG06-09_8_20_14_all_51_8
CCGGGATTTCCCAGGCGGATTACGGGTGGTATCTGGATTCCCGGCGCTTCGGCTCCGTTCTCCATAGCGGGTTCGGCTTGGGGTTTGAAAGGCTGATCATGATGGTTACGGGGATTTCCAATATCCGGGATGTGATTCCGTTTCCGAGGACCCCGGGAAATATTGAATTTTGAGGTTGGTTTCAGTAACAGCATAAAAAGGTGTCGGGTGTCAGTGAAGGTGATGCTTTTTCTGACACCAGAACACTGACACCCGACACCTTGATGCGACTGACTGTTAACCATTTAACTAATTAGAAATATAGGAGAACCCCAATGCCTGACGATTTAAAAGGTGCGATCCTGCAAAGAGACAAGAAAACCTATGCCATTGTGCCGAGGATTCCGGCCGGGGTTTTGGCCCTGGAAAACCTGGAGGCCATCGCCGCCGTGGTCAGAAAATACAAGATCCCCATCACCAAGATCACGTCCGGCCACCGCCTGGCACTAGTGGGCATTGAAAAGGATGACATTGAAAAAGTCTGGGCCGATCTGGACATGAACATCGGCCGGGCCACGGAACTTTGCCTGCACTATGTTCAGGCCTGTCCTGGCATGGCGGTATGCGGCTTCGGGGTCCAGGACTCTTTAGGAATGGGAGTGGAAGTGGAGCGTCTTTTCGCGGAAAAGGGCCTTCCCGCCAAACTCAAAATCGGGGTGTCGGGATGTCCCTTCTGCTGCGGGGAAAGCTACCTGCGGGATGCGGGTCTATTGGGTAAGAAAAACGGATGGACCCTGATTTTCGGCGGCAATTCCGGAAGAAATCCCCGGATCGGAGATGTCATCGCCGAAGACCTGTCCAAGGAAGACGCCATCCGGCTCATGGAGTCCTGCGTGGCCTGCTACATGGAAAACGGAAAGAAAAAAGAACGCACGTCCCGGTTCATGGACCGGTTCAGGTGGAGGCGTTCAAGAAGGTGGTGCTGTGAGGGAAAGCGGGTGTCGGGCACCCCGATTCCAGGATTATCTCTTAATTTTTACGCCTAACGTATTCTTAATGCATACAGCTTAACGTCAATCAAGGTTGCTCATCGCATTAATTTTATACAAAGTCGCCCGAATTCACGCAATTTTGAATTTGGATTGGGGAATTTGGATTTATGGATGCGCATTGCGCAGCTTTTTAATCCAAATTCCAAATTCCCAGATCCAAAATCCGAACTCCCAGATCCAAAATCAAAAACGGGCCAGGGCCGCCTGCCTTTGGTTCGTTTTCTTTGAACGAGCAAAGAAAATGAACAAATTTATTGAATTAGCAACCAATCGGAATTAAGCCTCGGATTCCACGATCCGGATTTCCTCGTCCGTCAAGCCGTAGAGTTGATAGACCAGTTGGTCGATTTGTTTGTCCGTGGCTTCGATCTGGCGTTTAAATATAATTTTTTCTTGTGGTGAGTTCGAAGCATTATATTTTTTATAAAGATTTAAAATAAACGTTACAATTTCAATAAGTTTTTCGTGAAAAAACACATCCTCAGATTTTCTTAAATCTATTTTCCTTATTGGCAGCTTAACCAGATTCACCTTTTTTATTTCTGCAAAAGTTCTCCCTTTTTCAGGAACAATCTGTTGGTATACATAGACCATTAATTTGGAATTGATTATGCCCAATAGATACTTTTGGCTATAAGTCGAGTTTGTAACTTTTATATTATATATGTTATTCAAATTATAGAATTTTTCTTCATCAAGGACAGCCCTTATCCTATCAGAGGTTTGCCTCAAAATTATTTTAGTTTCCTCAAAAGGAGCCGCATTTCTCGGCTCTGCCAGCCAAATCCCATACTTTATAAATCGTTTCTCAACAGGATTGATCAAATACCGATCAATATCTTTTCCAATAAGGTATTGCTTATAATCTTGGTCTCTTTTAGCAGAACTATCGAAAAGCCGATTAATAACAGTTTCTTTTGTCTGCTTCGGTTTCCCTTTTCCCCCCTGGTAAGGCTTTATCCCCATAACACACTCTGCTAAATTTCCCAACAACTCTGATTTATTATATATTTTATCAAAAACATCGTTATTTAAAGGCAAATTGAATCCAAACCGTTCATTCTCGATAAATTTTTTTTGATCAATTTTAGAATAAGCTAACTCTTTAAAATCAATTCTATTTTTTAAGATAGCAAATTCCAAAATATTATTAGCAGCAAAACCCTTTTTTAAAACAAAGACACAACCATCTCCGATGTCGGCATCTTTAAACACCTTATATTTAAGCAATAATATCTTTTCTATCGAGCATTCTTGCGCGACAATTTTTCTGATATTTTTGAAATAATGTTGGGTCAAAAAGACCGCCGGTGTAATGTATGATATTAATCCATGTTGACTTAAAAGCTTTTGACCCTTTTCGATAAACAAAACAAATGAATTTACTTGATATTCATAGGAATTATATTTCTTTTCCAAATATAAAATTTCTTCTTTTGATAAAAAAGCCCCATACGGCGGGTTCCCGACCACCGCGTCAAACCCGCCCGCATTCATGATATCGGGAAACTCCGCGTGCCAGTCAAAGGCATTGACCCGGTACATTTCCTCATCGTCCATGAGGGTCATCTGCCGGTTCGCATAAAAATCCGGGCCGATCAGGGAATTGCCGCATTTGATGTTGCGCTCGAGATCCGGCAGGACCCGCTCCTGAAACAGCAGCATCTGCTTGCCGATGCTCTGCTCGTCCTCCCCTTCCAGCACTTTCAGCAAAAGGGAGAGCTTGGTGACCTCCACGGCCTGGGGGTCAATGTCCACCCCGAAAATATTGTTGAGGAGAATCCGCTTGCGCTCGTCCGTGGTGAGGCGCCAGTCCCCCCGGCCCGTGCGGTAAAGGCGGGGGGTCTTGCCCCGGTCCCATTTTTCCGGGCCGTCCGCCACATATTCGTTCAGGTGCCAGTCCAGGAGAAATTGATACGCGCCGATGAGAAACGATCCTGACCCGCAGGCCGGGTCCAGGATGCGGAGATGGCTGACTCCGCCCCGGGGGCCGGGCTTTTTGCCTTCCACCAGCTTGCCCACCGTGTTTTTAACAATATAATCCACGATATACGTGGGGGTATAATACACGCCCCCGGCTTTGCGGACCTCAATCTTTTCCTCGATTTTCGCCTGATGGGACGGGGTCAGACAGATGACCTTGCCCAAAAATTTTTCATAGACCTGGCCCAGAATGTCCGCGGGCAGCACGGAAAACTCATAGGGGCTGTCCGGGTAGTAGAGGTTTTTGAAAATGTCCTTGAGGGCGGCATCGTCAATGGAAAGATCCGGGGTGAGGCTGTCCGCGTGCCGGCGGTCTTTTTCCGGCCGGAAATGAAACAGGCCGGAATTGTATTTCGCGTCCGCCTTGTCAAAGAGTTCAAACAGGCGGCGATAGATGTTGGTGCCGTTTTTCAGGGCCATGAGCCG
>PCSG01000358.1 GCA_002772195.1 Desulfobacterales bacterium CG23_combo_of_CG06-09_8_20_14_all_51_8
GGCCACCCCCCAGCAGATGCTGGCCCACAGCCCGGATTTCATCAATTCCCGGTTGCTCAAGGCCACCCGCATCGCCAAGAGTTTAGGAGCCCAGATTATCGGCCTGGGCGCAGTGACCAAAGCCATGGGGGATGCGGGGGTGACGGTGGCCAAATTTTCCGAGATTCCCATCACCACCGGAAACAGCTACAGCGCGTCCGCGGCCCTGTGGGCCACCGCCGATGCCGTTCGGCAGATGGGGCTGATTGACATGGCCAAAGGGAAAAAACTCAAAGGCAAAACTATGGTCATCGGCGCCACCGGGGCCGTGGGATCGGTCTGCGCCAAACTGCTGGCCACAGCCTTTGAGGAAGTATACATAGTGGACAAACATGACGCGAAACTGCTGGCCTTAAGAGAATCCATCGTCAATGAAATCAAGGATGTCAACGTCCATATCACCACCCGGACCGACAAATACATAGAGGACATGGATGTTATCGTCACGGCATCGACCGACGGGCCGGATGAAAAAATCCTGGACATCGAGAAAGTCAAACCGGGGTGCGTGATCACCGACGTGAACCGGCCCCTGAATTTCACCATTAAAGACGCCAAAAAACGCCCGGATGTCCTGATCATCGCCTCCGGTGAAATTGCGCTGCCCGGCGAACCTGAAATGAAGAGCATCGGGCTTCCGCCGGGAATCGTTTACGCCAGTCTGGCCGAAGCCATTGTCCTGGCCCTGGAAGGCCGGTTCGAAAACTTCAGCGTGGGCAAGGACATTCAGTGGGAAAAAGTCAGCGAAATCTATAAGATGGGTTTAAAACACGGCATGCGGCTCTCTTCCATCTCCGGCCTGGAAGGGGTATTAAAAGACGATGATTTTGTCCGGGTCCGGGACCTGGCCCGCAAAGCCCGCAGCCGGGGGGAGAAACGGATTTTAAGGGATGCGTGAAAAAAACCAAAACATCGTAGGCCATCATATTTATAAATATAAATACCCATCCGACGTCAATCTGATGAAATATGTTTTATCTGCCTTGCTATCACTTTTTGCACACAAGACACAATAGGAGATGCCCCCCACAGGGCCTGCTGCTCCGATGCCAGTGCATCAGCGGAATTCGCTATCAGTCCCCCCATTTCCCTTAGCGTCCGCAATACAAAATCCGCCCGGATGCCCACGGCTTCCCCCACCCGAACCCAATGGCGGGATTTTATCCACTGTGGTCGATTTTCATTTCCAATTTTCATTGCCATTTTTTCGCTGATTCCTTCGTATACCCCCGTGCACATAAGATCATAGAAGGGCGCCAGCCGGACTCCGTCGGCATTCAACATCAGCGAAAGATTTTTGGCGTGGGCATCAGCATTGTGAATCAAAAAATTGAAGGCGATCCAGTCAAGCAATGCTTTACGGTCCAAAGCGGGATGGGTTGAAAATCGATTGATCAGAGAAAAACAATCCGCCAGAGAAGGGCCTCCCTCGGATTCATACTTGGTTTCAGCCATCAGGCCAATTGCCTGGCAGAAATCCTCCTGATGAAGGCGATGCATACAGCCCTTTTCATCCCGATAGCGGTCATAACGCTCAACGACATAAAGTTCTTCCGGGTCCGTCATCACGCGCACATGCGGCACCTTTAAACCTACCTTTCCGGCGAGCGCCATGCAAAACGCCTCATTACGAACGCTCTGATCGACACCTTTGATATTGGGCTTGATGATATGGGAACTGGGCGACGATCCGCGCGGAAGAAAAACCCGATCGCCTTCCAGGTATACGGGGAGTTTATCCTGTGCGCCGGCCAGAGACAGCCGGATACCGTTTTCGCCTGCAAGAAACGGTTTTTCAGGAAGCGACCGGATGATCTCATGGAATTGTTCCGGTAAAAGCTCCTGATAGCCGGCATGGTTATCCGGAGCTACGCCTCTTGAAAGAAGGGTTACGGCGCCGGCACATTCCCCCCCAATAGCTTCGAGCAGCGCAAATTCATTGCGCGGCGAAATGCCCAATTTCCTGGCGACTGCCTCCCGAACGGCGGATTCCGGTAAGAGGTTGGTGAAAAAGGGACGCGCCTTTTCATCGGGATAACTGTTTTCCTGGAAAGGCAACGAAAGGGAAAGGGGCGGGACATCCTTTTTCGCCAACCATTCGGGTGCATATTGAAACGAAAACCGATGCTGCTTGTCGCACGCCAAAACACCCGCGTAATGATTGCACAAATAAACCGAAAGCTCGGCCATTATCGCCGTATTCCTTTCGGAACAATTTTTATCTCCAAACCCATCCCATGCAGTATCTGCAGCACCTTGCCGCACTGAACCGTCTGCTTGCCATGTTCCAATTCACCGAGAAACCGGGTGCCGACCCCACAAAGCGCCGCAGCGTCGGCCTGGGTCAGGCCATCGACTTTGCGCTTCAACCGTATGGCGTTTCCAATGTCCTTAGCGGATGAAATATTCCCGATCGGTAAATTTTTGTTTTGCATGTTGGCTCCTTACAAAAAAATATTCCCTTTCGGGAATAATAACATGAAGACCGGATTTGTAAAGAAAAATATTCCCTTTCGGGAATGTGGATTCCATAAGGTTCTCGAAGGCGTGAAACTGCTCACCGAGCCCCGGGAAGTCGATTAAATCAGATAAACCCCATCTCCGCCAGAAATTCATACCAGGCCCGGCCCCGGCGGCGCGCACGGCCATAAGCCAGTGGCCGCCGGTGAGGAATACGTGCCGGGGCCATCCCCACCGGGCGCAGAGTTCTTCGACCGGCGCAAAGGGGCAAACCTTGTCCCCCCGGGCCGCGATCACCAGGACCCGGTCCTTGAGGATTTTCAGATCAAAATTCGCCGGGGAATGCAAGGTCCAGAGTCGGTTCAACCGGCTGAGAAATTCCGGGTCCACCTCAACAGGGAGCCGGGCAGCAGTAAGGCTGAAGAAACATTCCCCGCCGAAATTTATCCGCCGGGGCCCGCTTCCAGTGAAACGGCGTGATGAACAGGGCCAAGTTCAGGCCCATGTCAAACAGGGTTTTCACCTTGAACATCGCCTCGGCCTGGTCCGGGTCCCCCAGCAAATACCCGTGAAGACAGACCAGGGTTTTTCATGGCCCGCATTCCGGGGAATTATGAGAAAAGATGAATGTCAGCTTAACAGTGCTTAAAACTGACACCAGACACCTTAAAAATTGCTTCAGGACCGGGGCACCGGCTTTTTGGTCAACCGGCACAGCGCCACCATGGCCACGAGGATGCCCGCTGAAATATAAAACGCCAGATCCAGACTGCCGGTGATGTCCTTAATGGTGCCCGCCACGCGGGCCATGAAAAACCCGAATCCCCAGCCAAGAAACACGAGCCCGTAATTGACGCCCAGGTTTTTGGCCCCATAAAAATCCGCGGTGTAGGACGGCAGCAGGGAAAGCCCGCCGCCATACTGCCAGTAGGCAATCCCCACGACGATGAAAAGGAGCACCAAATTTTTGGAAGCGATGACCCAGGGCATGGCCGCAAGGCAAAGAGCCGATATGGCGCAGTTAATGGTATAGGCG
>PCSG01000034.1 GCA_002772195.1 Desulfobacterales bacterium CG23_combo_of_CG06-09_8_20_14_all_51_8
GAAATGCCGTGCGAATCCCCGCAGCTATGGAAGCGGTCGCAGCCGCTTCCCATTTCCGGCAGACATCGGAAATAAAGTCCGATCCCGGCCCGTCGGATTCATCGACCTGGTCGTTTCCCCGGTGCCCGTAATATCCGATGGCCGAGGCGCACAAAAATACCCTGGGCGGGGTTTTCATTTTGGCGATGGTTTCCGCGATCAGGCGGGTGCTGTTCACCCGGCTGTCAATGATGCGCCGCTTTTTTTCAGCGCTCCAACGGCCTTCTCCGATATTTTCTCCGGACAAATGAATGACTGCGTCAATGGGCCCGGCAGTAGCCAGGTCCAGAATTCCGGCCTCCGGATTCCAGAAGATTTCGTTTCGGGTCGGGCTGGGCCGCCGCCGCACCAGTTGCAGGACATGATGACCCCCGGTGGTGAGGAAGGGAATCAGGGTTTGGCCGATGAGTCCGCTGGCCCCGGAGATCAGAATCCGCAGAGGGCCTGACTTTTTTCGGGGCAGATGATCGGCGATATCGGCGATCATTGTATCGTGGCGGTAGGTGAAAATCCGCTCCAGCTTTTGGCGCACAAACTTTCCCATCAGGGCGGTGCTTATCGGATGAAAGGGAAGGGCATAGTCAATGCGGTCTTCAAGAAGGGTGGCCGCGTCGTTGATTTTTTCAAAACGATGGGTATGGGTCCATTTCGCGAACGGCCCGCTGACCTGAATGTCTTGAAAGAGTTTGTTTTCCTGATAGTCCACATGGCGGGCATGCCATCTGACGGTAAGGGGTCCGGCCTTGAGATTCATGCGGACTTCCGCGCCGGTTTCAATGCCGCCGGTGCGGGAGATGATGTCCAGGGGATCCCAGGGCGGGCTCAGGCGTTCGATGGCCCCGGGCCGGGCGTGCCAGTTAAAAACCTCCGTCACCGGAGCGCTAATAAGGGATTGTTTTTTAAACAGTTGATTTTTCATTCTTAGGGTGTTTTTCGGGGTTGCTGTCGTTGCAAACGCAGAGACCGGTTCCCGTGGGATGTCTTTTGTTCCGACACACCTGACATCGGTCATCACTGCATATCTGGCAGAAAAAACAATCCGGGCAGGGATTTTTTTTCTGGCTTGCCGGCGGTGTTTCCGGCACATACACTTTTCCCGGAAACCCGCCGATGTCAACAAAGGGCATCATGGGGAATCGAATTCCTTTTGATCCATGCAGAATCGGTTCTCTCCACAGAAGACCATGAGCTCATCTCCCCGGGCCCAGGCAAGGCTCATGTTCACAGCCCGCGCCAGGTCAACGCCAAGGGATGTGGGCCGGGATATGCCGATAAGTATTTCCAGGCCGGCCCGGGCTGCCTTCTGGACCAGCTCATAGCTCAGCCGCGAAGACATGACTCCCAGGCAGGCGTCAGTGATTTTTTTGTCCATGAAAATTTTGCCGATAGCCTTGTCCAGGGCGTTGTGGCGGCCGACATCTTCGGCTGCGGACAACACCTCCTGGTTTTTATTAAAAATTACCGCCCCATGGGCGCTGCGGGTTTTCTCATGAAGGGGTTGAAATTCTGAAAGACGGCTGGCGCAGGCCAGTGCCTGAGCAACCGAGAGGCGAAACGCGGTTTTAACGGGTTTTGTGATCTGGTGAAGGTCCCTGATGACTTCCTTGCCGCAGATGCCGCAACTGGTTTGGCTGACAAACCCTTTGCGATCCAGAAGATCGGCGACTTTTTGTTTTCGGGCGCTTGTGAGGGTGACCGTGGCGACATTGGTCCCTTCTTCGGCGCAGAATCCGATGGTGGCGATGTCGTCCGGTGAATCAACCAGTCCCTCTGCCAGACAGAATCCCGCCACATGATTGATTTCATCGCCCGGTGTCCGCATCATCACGACATAGGGTTTGCCCTCGATGTGGATGGACAAGGGCTCTTCAATAATTAATGCGGTATCAACGGAAACGCCCGTGCCATTTTTATAGATAATGACATTTTGTTTTTTAGAGAAGGTCATCATTTTCAGATCCAAAATCCAAATTCCAAAATCCAAAATCCAAAATCCAAAATCCAAAATCTACATCCGGCATGTAAAGTCAACGCATTCCTGTTCCGTCAGAACATCCATGGCAAACAGGATCCGCTCTTCCTTTTTCCGGCGTTCCGGGGAAAGTTTTTCCGGGATATAGCCGCCCAGCCGGGCCATGGCGTCTGTCCTTGAGAAAATGCCGTTTAAATCTTTTTCGAATACTTTTCCGGTGCGACTGTCCATGACGCTGGCTTCCCGGCCGTTGGTGATGGCGCAAAAAGGCACGATATAGGTTTCTTCAATGAGCCGGGCCGCGGCCAGCGTCGGCCGCTCCCGGGTCACCACGGATCCGGGGCCGTACATGAGGACCATGAGCGAGACATCGTAAACCCGGAGGGTGAAATGAACCCTCACAATCCCGGATTTTCCGTCAACCGAAAGGCGAAGGGTTCGCCGGGGAATAATATCGCTTTTCAGGTAGCCTTTTTGTTCCACCAGAAATCGGGAAATCTGTTGAAATAGTCGTTCGTCATGGGTATCCGGCAAGGTCTTTCCGGTAAGGTAATCTGCCAGTTCGCCCATGACCAGATGGCCGGTGCCCATGGATGTCTCCTGATAAAAGTGGCCGGGTGTCGGGTTTCAGGGTTCAAATTTCAGATTTTAAGACGTATTGATTATTCTGAAATCTCAACACCGACGCCCAAGATTCATTTCGCGTTTTGATATTATGAATCTATCATACCTTATATTGTCAAGTCAAAGCCGGTTTGCTGTTAGCCGGTTTGCCGGGCATTTCAGAAAAAAAGGGGGGAGGCGAATCCCCCCCTTCGGAATGGAGTTCATTGAATAAACGGGTTGGAGTTCTATGCGGCATCCAGGGTTCTTCGATCCGCCATGTCCACCAGAATCCGCTCTCTTGTCTTGTCAATGCCCAACGCTTTACGTTTTTTGTCAATATGGGCGATCATCAATCTGGCGATTTCGTGTGGGTCCGAAGCATATCCCCATTTGCCCAGTCCCTGCTGCTCCAGTCCTTCAAACAGCAGTTTTTTGAATTTGGTGTTGTCCACAAGGGGGAAGGTCACCCCAAACACCGTATAAACGCCGGACGCCACAAAATACTGGCCGATGGCGATGGCTTTTTCGCTCATCCATTCCGGGGCCGCGCCGGCCACCGGCAGGTCCGCAATGCTGTTGCCCAGGCCCCCTGTCCGGACCATTTCCGACGCCGCAGTCAAAATCCGGCTGTTGTCCACGCAGGACCCCAGCCCCAGAACCGGGGGCATGCCCACGGTTTCGCAGACTTCGGAAAGCCCCGGACCCGCCAGGCAGGCGGCTTCGGGGGTGCAGAGGCTGGCTTTGGCCAGTGCAATCTGGGCGCATCCGGTTAGAAGCACCAGCACATCGTTTTTGATGAGCTCCCGCACCAGTTCCACATGCACATAGTCCTGCTTCACTCTTGGGTTGGTGCAACCTACCACGCCCGCGACCCCGCGAATCCTCCCATTAATGATATTTTCATTTAACGG
>PCSG01000272.1:0-3012 GCA_002772195.1 Desulfobacterales bacterium CG23_combo_of_CG06-09_8_20_14_all_51_8
TGCGGCGATCATTTACCAGTGATTTTGATGTTTAAGGACAGGTGAAAAATGAGCGGACTTGACCAGAAGATTAATGAACACTTTTCCGGGCTGGTGGTACGGAAGGATCTTGTAAAGACGGTAAAAGGCAATGCCATCGTCCCGTCATATGTGCTGGAGTATTTACTGGGGCAATACTGTGCCACCAATGACGAGGCAACCATTCAATCCGGGATTGAAACCGTCAAGGAAATACTGGGTAAACATTACGTCCACCGAAATGAAGCCGGCCTGGTCCGCTCCACCATTAAAGAAAAAGGCCGGCACAAGGTCATTGATAAAATCAGCGTTGCCTTAAATGACAAGACGGATGCTTACGAGGCCGCCTTTTCCAGCCTCGGCATCAACAAAGTGCTGGTGGATTCCTCGACCATCAAGGCCCACCCCAAACTGCTGGTCAGTGGTGTCTGGTGCATTGCGGACCTGGAGTATTCTTTCACGGAAGATAAAAACATCAGTCCCTGGGTTCTCTCTTCTTTAAAGCCGATCCAGATATCGCATTTTGATTTTGAAAGATATGTTGACGCCAGAAAACAATTCACCACTGAGGAATGGATTGATCTGCTGCTACAGAGTATCGGGTTTAATCCGGAAATGTTTGGAAAACGGAGCAAACTGACCCAGTTGGTGCGACTGATCCCGTTTTGTGAACGGAATTACAACTTGATTGAACTTGGCCCCAAAGGGACCGGAAAGTCCCATATCTATTCTGAATTTTCACCTCACGGCATACTGATCTCCGGGGGGGAAGTCACCGTTCCGAAACTTTTTGTAAACAATACAAACGGAAAAATCGGGTTGGTGGGATACTGGGACGCGGTGGCGTTTGATGAGTTTGCAGGCAAACACAAAAAGGCCAACAATGCGCTGGTGGATATACTGAAAAATTACATGGCCAATAAGTCTTTTTCTCGTGGCATTGAAACCCTGGGGGCTGAAGCTTCCATGGTTTTTGTGGGGAATACCCGACATACCCTGCCGTATATGCTCAAACAAAGTGACCTGTTTGATGAACTGCCGGAACAATATTATGATTCCGCCTTTCTGGACCGTATCCATTTTTACATCCCCGGCTGGGAAGTCGATATTATCCGGGGAGAAATGTTTTCAGATGGATATGGGTTTGTGGTGGACTACCTGGCTGAAATATTGCGGTCCATGCGAAATCATGATTATTCGGACCGATACCAGGAGCTTTTTGAATTATCCAGTGACATCTCATCACGGGACAGGGACGGCATCAACAAAACGTTCTCCGGTTTTATGAAAATATTGTTTCCCCAGGGGGATGCCTCGCCCAAAGAAATTGAGGAAATACTGCAATTTTCCATCGAAGGCCGAAAGCGGGTCAAGGACCAGTTGATGCGCATAGACACCACTTATGCGGATGTTAATTTTGCATACAAGGACAAGTCCGGAAAAACACATTGGGTGAAGGCGCTGGAAGAGACACAGTATCCTCAGTATTTTAAATCACGGGATGTTGGGGATGATGGTGAGGCAGGCACTGGCCCACAAGCCGTATCGCCAAATGGAGTAACCGATGCCGCGCCGGATGAAACACCACAGGAGAAACCGGAATTAAAGGAACAGCACCTGATTTTCAAGGAAAACCAGCGGGGTATTTCATTTGACTCCATTTTTGGGCCATATCTGAAAGGGGCGAAAAAAATTACCTTAACAGATCCCTATATCCGAATATTCTTCCAGATTCGCAACTTGATGGAATTTCTGGAATCGATTGTCAAAATCAAACAGGAAGAAGATGAGATCGCGGTACACCTGGTTACCACCCAGGATGAATTTAAGTATGTTCAGCAGCAGGAATTTCTGGAACGAATCAAGGAGTCCTGCGCAACGGTCGGCATCGATTTTACCTATGAATTTTTAGATGGCGGCAAAATTCACGCCCGTCATATCGTTACCGATCATGGCTGGAAAATCCTGCTGGACCGTGGCCTCGAAATTTTCCAGCACTATGAAATGAACGATCACTTCACCTTTGCCAACCGCCTTCAGAAATTCAGGGCCTGCAAAGCCTTTGAGGTGACATTTTTAAGGAGCGAGGGGGAAGGGAACGAAAAACTTTGATGAGAACAGAGGTCGTACAGCATATCCTTTTTTGATCCAAAGACAACTCTCATGGATGGGGAGGGGGCAATGGGGGGAAAAATTAATTGGAACATTGTCAGAATGAATGAACTTGCCAGGCAAAGAGGATCTGTGGGCGTCTATTTTGAACCTGAAATCCCCTTTCATAGGCCGGGTGTTGAAATACGCTATTCCGAAGAAACAAACAAACTCGAAGAAACAAACAAACTCAGAGAAAATCTTTCGAGCTTGCTTGAAATTGCATCCAAAAGAGGCTTGGGTTGCAATGAATATACAAAGGAATTCCTTGGTAATCTATCAAGAATGGTCAAGCAGATGACAAATTTAGAAGATACAGATTGGGTCGATCCAGAGATCATTGATGCGCTAAGATTGATACGGCGATTCTCACCAGAATTACTTAAAGATCTCCCTGATTTAAATGTAATTGAAAATAACAAATTGGGATCTCTGTTTTTTTATGCATGGAGAGATTCTGACCCCGCCCGCAAAATTAAAGTCGGATTTGCAACTCTCGAAACAGCATTTGAGATTCTTGATGCAAGATTGGGTGAAAATCCTTTTGGTTTTCGAAAAACATTACAGAGTGTTGCGGTTGCTAACGGTTATCCATCTGATCAGATTAAGAACCATCTGAAGTCCGTTTTTGATCAGAAAAGCCGTGCGCTAAATAAAAAGAATTCTGTTTCTCAAATTCAGAGTGATACTTTTCTGAAATTAATTGAAACCATCTTAAAAATGATCGGCTTTAATGATTCCGTTGCTTATACAAAACGCTTGATTGATGAGAAGTCGAATAGCTGAAATTCCTGCATTTTCAGTGAATATTCCAAGGGCAACCTGCTGGAAGGCAAGGTCATC
>PCSG01000272.1:3030-3283 GCA_002772195.1 Desulfobacterales bacterium CG23_combo_of_CG06-09_8_20_14_all_51_8
ATGATGCCCCGGCAATAAGGGATGGAATCATAATGACCGGCACCGTTCGCGCTGACATAAAACCCGGATTAAAAGTCAGGATTGTTTTGAAACAGAATCAGAAAACCAATAAATTAACCGAGGGCATTGTAAAAGATATCCTGACCAAATCCCCGAACCATCCTCATGGGATAAAAGTCCGCCTGGAAAGCGGCGAGGTGGGCAGGGTGAAAGAGATTCTGGGCTGAAATTTCATGGCAGTATATTATAAACC
>PCSG01000255.1 GCA_002772195.1 Desulfobacterales bacterium CG23_combo_of_CG06-09_8_20_14_all_51_8
CCCCCTTATTAAGTCGTTTGCTGCACCCGATGCTACTTGTTGCCATTCAGGATAGATGCCGCAATGTTTTCTGGTGGCGGTTCTGAACCCAGCGCCATTAGGTATGTCAGAGAAAAAATGACCCTTCCGATAACGATATTGGGATATTCATTTAGATTTATCATTTCGACCTGGTATTGCCTGAGGAACCAGGGAATTAGAATTAGGCTGTTTTCGACCTTCTTGATCTGTCTGACGGTAAATTCTCCGTTTTTGATGCAGAGCGCGAATATGCCACCGTCGATAAGTGATTTGTCGGATGCATCGATGACCATCATGTCGCCGGGTTTAATGACGGGCCACATGCTCATGCCGATCCTTTCCGGGACGATGACTCCGTATACGTTTTTGCGGTGCAGGACGAGGTCTTTCCGGTTAATGCCCCAGGAGTCGATGTCGGCTTCGTCGATACAGTCTGGATGGCAGGCAGACTTAGAATCCCTAAGGATTGGGCCGACGCTGTATTGTTCGGGATCGAGATAGCATTCGGGTAAGTTTTTATCCTTGGCTGCAGTGATGAATTTGATTTTGTGCATATCGAGAGATTGGATTTTTACACTGCCATCGTCAATTCCAAATAGTTGGTTTGGTGTGATGCCAAATTTCTGGTGTATTTTGACAAGGTATTCTGCTTCGGGGTATGAGCCACCGAACCATCTTTGGATGGTGCTGTCCCGTGCCTCGAGAGCTTTGGCTAATGCCCTTCTGAAGCCGCGCTCGTATTTATTCACTCCGATGTGGCGTTCTGCTGCATCGCAGAGGTGGTCAAGAAAGAAAGTGTGAGAGGATTCCCCTTTTTTGTCCATAGTTTACGCTCCTGCGTATTTTTTCCTTGACATATATACGCTATTGTGTTAGTTCATTGATACAGCAAAATATACAAAATATGCTAAAGCGTGACTAAGTATATAAAGTAAGACAAAGAAAGTCAAGGAAATAAAGTTGCCAGTTGATTTATCAAAAGAGTTCAGGTTGGCAATTGCAAAGGCAGGCGGACAGAAGTCCGTTGCGTTAAAGATTGGAATTTCTGAGCCTGAGCTGAGTCGGAAGTTAAATGGAGAAAGAGGTTGGAAAATCCATGAGTTACAGAGACTTTTCGAGATTGCAGAACTGTATCTCTCGAACGGTAGCAAGGATGTTGGCGATTTCCATCTAATCAGGGAGATGTCAAGAAAATTGTCAGAGATGATGGGGCAGCTTGAAGAAGTTGAAACGCAAATAGCAAGAAAGGAGAGTGAGAAGTAAATGGACAACGGATTTCTTACCATCAACGAGGTGTCGGAGAAACTGAATGTATCGCCGTCGTGGGTATACAAGAAGTGCAAGGCGGGGATTATACCCCATGTTCGGATTGGCGGAATGCTTCGTTTTGTGGGGAAGGATGTTGATGCGTGGATTGTGGCGCACAAGGTGAAAGGATGTATGAAGGTGTAGGTTGCAACCAATTGCAAAGCCCTAAAAGGGAGAAAGGAGAATCCAAATGGAAAATGCAGTGAAGTCGATTGAGAAGTTTCAGATAGAGCTGGAAGAGTATCGTAAAAAGAACCAGTACAATATTTTGGTCCCGACCCAAACAATTCAGGAGATTTCACCATTCCACAAGCCAGTTTTGGAAATTGTGAGGATTAACCCTGATCCGAAAGCTGGCGGTGAAGTCTACGAGGTAGTTTTTGGGAGTGGCAGTTTTTCGTTAAGGGCTGTGGCCCTCAATAAGATTGCTTTCGCTGCTGGCATTATCTGGAATGCGAAGAACTCAGGAAGGACTGACGATGGGAACAACCCTGATATTATTTCTTACAGGGCTGAGGCTGCGGTAAGAAAGGAAGATGGGACATACATGGTTCGGAACGCGGAATACATGTTGGACCTGAAGGTTGTTGAACAAGAAATTCGAGATTCGTATGAGCATAAGAGCCAGGCGTTGATGAAGGAGAAGAAGCAGAAGAACGAGAAATGGACTGAAGATGACCGAAAGGGTTACGTCGAGAAATCGGTGAAACGCGACCTGCTTCAGAAGAGGAAATTTCGTCTCCAGCTTGCTTCGACAGGAGCGATGGACAGGGTTATCCGACTAATCCTTGGATTGAAGAGCACGTATAGGAGGGAGGAATTGGAGAAGCCTTTTGTGGTTCCGAAAATTGCCTTCTCCCCCGATGTAAGCGACCCGAAAGTAAGAGACCTGCTTTTGAGGCAAGGCCTTGATGCAACGAATGTCCTGTTTGGTCCGCAGTCCGGAAAAGGCATGATCGATTATCAACCTGAACATGGGGTGATTGATGTAACGCCAACCGACGCAGAGGTTGACGTGGAAAGCGGTGGAGTGGAAGGGAAGGCCCCTGAGCCCGTTCAGGAGAAGCCCTTTGAAGAGATGGATGCCAAGGGGCAGGCCGATTGCCTGAAGAAGCTGATAGAGAAAAAGGGGTACGATAAATCGAAACTGAAAAAGCCCATAGACCGCTTTACCGACGTGGAGAGAGTGAAGTTCCACGATCGCCTGAAAGGGATGCCTGATGTTGAAGAATTGCCATTTGAATAAAAAAAGGAGAACGGAAGATGAAGATAACGCATTTAGCGGATTGGCACCTCACTTCAAGTGGAAATATTGCGAGCAGGTTTGTAATGCGAGACGGGGTGAACCTATGTCTATGGGACAAGATCCAATCATTGAGGGCGATATGTGACTATGTAGCCGAAAATGATATTGACCTGGTTGCCATCGCAGGCGACCTTTTCGACAAAGCCAACCCTGAAAATGTTGCGATTAAAGTAGCGGTCGAAGCGGTTGAAAAGCTGTCTGAGTGCGCCCCTGTTATGATCGTAAGGGGGAACCATGATGGGAAAGGTAGTGTTGCCAGCGCTCTTTCAATATTTGGGTCAATCTCACGGAAACATGGCATCTATGTATCTGACCGTCCTGAAATAATCCCCATATTATCAAAACAACGAAAAATTCAAGTCTTCACCCTGCCGTACCCGCGGAAATCCGCACTTTATACCGTCCCCCAATACAAAACCCTATCCCCTGAGGAATTGAGCCGTTTTGTGGGCTTTAAGATGGAAGAAATTCTGTCAGGGTTCAGTGCGCAGCTTGACCGATATGCGCTGAATGTACTGGTAGGTCATTTTACGGTTACCGAGGGAATGTACAGTCCTGAGCAGACAGTTCCGCCTTTTGATATTTCCATTAGGAAGGAATGTCTTGAGAAGTTTGATCTTGTTCTGCTTGGGCATCTGCATATGCCACAGGAATTTTACTCCGGAGCGATATACAGAGGTGGGTTTGGGGAAGAGGATACGAAAGCGGGGTTCAAGGTGCATGAGATTTGCCCTGACGGTGAGGTTGGGTGGACGAGGGTTGAAGAGCGGTTTATTGAACTGCCCGCAAGAAAGTATCTGACCATTAGAGCTGATGAGTTTTTGAAGGACGGAGCGAAAATGATCGAAGACGCCGGTCCTGAAGCAGCGATT
>PCSG01000457.1:0-740 GCA_002772195.1 Desulfobacterales bacterium CG23_combo_of_CG06-09_8_20_14_all_51_8
GCCGATCAGCAGCCCAAGGCCGATACCGGTAAAAACAAATTTCCCCCAGGCGTGCATAATGTCGCGTCCAGCCAGACTGATCATTGCTTTACTCCCGGCAAATGTTCGACCACCTGAATTCGGGTATGCGCATTTAATGCCTTGGCGCTATAGACGACCACCTGATCACCGGCCTTCAGCCCTTCACGTACCTGCATCCGACCATCCAAATCGGTGGCGCCCAGAGTAACCGGCGTAAATTGAAGATCGCCATTTTTGACCAGCCACACGCCCAATTTGCCGCCTGATTTGCCACTAATGCGCTGGATGGCGGCATTGGGGAGGACCAATCCGGCCGGAAGAGCTGGCAAATCAACGTTAACCTCTGCCAGTTCACCGATTGGCGGCAGCGGTTCAGGCAGCTTGTCGAAGACCACTTTGGCCAGTGTTTCCTCAGTCACTGCGTCGGCCAATGGCTCTATCCGCAATACATGACCGGCGGCCCCTGTCTCGCCTCCTTGCGAGCGCAATACGATTTGGGCCGGCAGATTGGCGGCAAGTTCACGCGCATGAATTTGATCGAAGCGCACATTGACCCACAAACTCTCAGGGTCGATCAACTCCACCACCGCCTGGCCTGTCACAATCGTGGTACCCGGATCAGCGTTGCGCGCAACCACCAAACCGTCAACCGGAGAGATCAACCGCAAATTGCTGCGCTGCGCAACCAATGCCTCGCCTTCAGACCGGATGCGGGCGAC
>PCSG01000457.1:770-3245 GCA_002772195.1 Desulfobacterales bacterium CG23_combo_of_CG06-09_8_20_14_all_51_8
GGCGACCTGGAACTCTTGCCGTCTGATAGCGGCCAGCTCCTCGCTGGCTGCACGCACTTTAAACAACTGTTCATAACGTTGCGCCTGGGTTTTTGTAAAGGATCGACGCGCCTGGGCCTCGTCTAATAACGATTTTGCGCGTTTTAGCGCAGCGTCCTGGGCGCGAATCCGTTCGTCCATATCAACCAGGTCCATTCCGCCAAGCTCCTGCCCCGCTTTAACGGTATCTCCCACATTAACATTGACGCGATTCACACGTCCGGCAAACGTGGGGCCGATCTTGTAGGTGTATCGCGCCTCGACAGTACCGATGCCGAATAGCGCCGGCGTGATGGAACGGGTTTCCACAGTGGTCAGGATAACGGATACTGGCGCAAGCGGCCCGGAACGCAGGGCAACATAAACAAAAAGCACAAATAGGGGTATGAGTACCGCAAACATTGCTAAAGTACGTTTTTGTACAGGTAGACGTTTCATTACGAACTCCTGATACCGCGTTGGTAGACCTTGCTGTCTCCTTATTTAAAATGATGGCCTGATTTTGCTCCTTCTTGGGGGAGTGCCTCATGGTGATGGCCGCCGCCTTCAGATTTAGCGGCATTATAAATCCCTTCCACATAATGCAGAAAAACCACATAGGCTTCTACATATTCGCGGCCCGCATCGATGCTTTTATTTACATCCTTTTTCTTTTCCAGGGCATGTTCAAACCGTTTTCGGATACCCGTATCGACTTCAGCGGATATCGTTTTTACCAATTCATCCACGGAACCGGTTTCAAGGGACTTGTCGGCCTGGGTAATCGCAACATCCACTTCCCCGACAGGTTTAAGTCCGGTATAGGGTTGGCCTTCGTCGGCCCGGTGAAGGCGCACCAGGGTTTCCAAAAAATACATATCCGCCATTTCTTTGGCATCCGTATTCAGAGACCGGACCGCTAAGGTTTTTTTAAACATTTCGCGGATTTCCTTTTCATCTTCCTTTTTAACCCATTTTAGAACCGGCGTTACATCCCCTTTTTCAAGGGCCTTTTTGGCCGTCATCACAACCGGTCCGTCTAACGTGTCACAATGGGAATATGCCAAACCGGAAAGGAAAAGCAAACCTGCCAGGCTGAACGTGACCATATACAACATTTTTCTTTTCATAGTGCACCTCTTTAAATTTAGGTTAATGATAACAACTTGAATAAATGCGGAAAAACAGTCATTCAATAACCTGCGGAAAAACGGTTTCCATCCAACCGATCCAATATCCCGAACATGGCCGATTGTATCCCATCAAAAAAATGGTTGCCATCTTTTTCAATGATTCCCAATGACTGGATAAAACGACCCGGAACGATTTCAGATTGACAATGCGATATTATATCCGCCACGCTTTCAGACGTTGATTCCAGATGAAACTGCAAGGCTATCACGCGATTGTAATAGATAAACGCCTGATTTTTGCACCCCTCGCTTTTTGCCAGATGCACCGCGCCGTCAGGCAGATCAAACGTATCGCCGTGCCAGTGAAAACAGGTGAGCTGTTCGGGCAAAAACCCAAAAATATCGGAATGGGCGGCCTCCTTCGTCAGCTCTACTGGCAGCCACCCGATTTCCTTATGCGCGCCTGGATAAACCCTTGCGCCCAGAACATCCGCAATCAACTGCGCCCCCAGACAAATGCCGATCACCGTTTTCCCCGCGTCAATGGCCGCCCGGGTGTATTCTTTTTCTGATTTCAGCCAGGGATATTTGTCATGCTCATAAATATTCATGGGACCGCCCATGATAATGAGCCAGTCGATTGCTTGCATATCGGGGAATTGTATATCCGTCAGGTCTGAATTTTCGAAAAACCGGGTGGCGGAAAGCACATATCCTTAAATGGGCGGCGCAATGGTCACCAGCACTCGCAGATCTGTGATGGCCCGCACCCCGTGGAGTTCGCTGATATCGGAAATCAGCAGATCACCAGGTTTGGCGGGAATAACGGCATTGTCTTTGCCTAAAAATTCACCGGTCCCATCCAAAATCACGATGCTGAGCTGGCCGTCGATATCGTGGGAATGAACGGGCAGTTCCTGGCCGGCCTTGAAATTGAAATTAATGATTTTAAAATACGGCGATTCATGGGCCAGCAGCTTCATGAAATGGCTGGCGTGAAAGGAATTTTCTTCAAAAAGGGCGATTTTTTTCAGCATTGGAGGGCTCCGTTATATAAATGATGAGAAAATGCAGGTCGAGATTCGTTCTCGACAAAATGGCGCAGGTCAATGTCGGGTATGGAAACCCGACCTACGATGGGAGAAACAGGACAGGCGGAATGCGGCCATTTAAAAATGATGCATTCCGCCTGTCCTTCGGTCTAACCCCCTTCGGTCCTCAGCCTTCTCCTACCCCAGAATGGCTTTCAAATCCGCATCCGGCGTGCTGATGGGCGCGATATTGAATTTTTCAACCAGGATATTCAGCACGTTGGGCGTGATGA
>PCSG01000457.1:3348-3441 GCA_002772195.1 Desulfobacterales bacterium CG23_combo_of_CG06-09_8_20_14_all_51_8
AAGCGGCAGGTCATTGACACCGCATTCAAAAGCATTCGCCAGGGCCACCGCAATCTGGATGGCGGAATAGGCGACATTGCACTGCCCGATATC
>PCSG01000195.1:0-865 GCA_002772195.1 Desulfobacterales bacterium CG23_combo_of_CG06-09_8_20_14_all_51_8
CCCGGGAAACAGGCGACAGAGAGCCTGAGACGCCGACGACGCCTGAGGCGGCAAAAACGACGGAAGCCGCAGAAGCGGCGGAAATGACACCGACGGAAGCGGCGGATCCGATACCTGCAAAACCCATAGAGCCGCCCGCGCCCGCCCCGGAAATGGAACCGGCCCCCTTACCGGAAAAAACGCTTTCCCCGGTCGAGGAGTTTGATTTTATCGGGCACCTGCTTGGAACACCGGGGGCTAAAACAAGGATGGGGTTTGAAACCCTTCAGTTCCCCAAACAAATAACGAAAATCAGCCCCCGTAAAAGAATATGCAGCGGATGCGGCAAAGTCGAAGAAATCGAAGAGGTGGAAAAAAATACCGTGGTCCCCGTTCATGCCTGGTTTTGCGGGCTGTGCCGAAGCCGGGGCGTCCGGCGGCGGGTGATCAAGGGAATGGCGGTTTATGATTACTGGGGCCGGGAATTTACCGTTAAAAAATTTATCAGCCGGGACGCGGTTCTCGATTTCTTGAAAAATAAAGATCATTCATGGGACAAAAAACCTCAGAAAATCTACGGGAGCTGGAAAAGCTAACAAAAATAGGTTTGGGACAAGAGTGGCAATAGCCATTAAAAGAGGAAGTATGGAAAAACTCAGGCCCCATGTTTTCATGAAAAACTTGAAATATCTGCCAGGGAAACGCGCTGTTGATAAGGAGACCCACAAGAGTCAAGAGAAGACCCCTTTTCTAAAAGAGTCAAAAGCAGACCCCTTTCTTCTTTTCCCGTGGAAACCGCCGGCCTTCGGCGGCGTTGCAATGGGCTTCAAAACCCATCCTTCCACCGTAGGTCGGATTAGCGCGTCAGCGCGTAATCCGACAATTT
>PCSG01000195.1:907-3487 GCA_002772195.1 Desulfobacterales bacterium CG23_combo_of_CG06-09_8_20_14_all_51_8
GCCTACGAAAATATACCTTATTCGGCCATTTCCCCACGCTGGAAAAGCCCATTGTTCCGCAGCCGGGCACCGCAGAACCCGCCGAAAAAGGAGCCTGGACTGTCTGAGCGTAGCGACCAAAAAATAAGTCGTTTTTTGATCAAAATAATGTTAAAAAAATTTTGAATTCGTTTTTTCCGGCAAAGAGACCGGCGCATGGAGACAAAGATGCAGTGACGGCGGCAAATATCATGAAGCGGGCCGCTTGCCACACCTTCCGGCATTCCTTTGCCACCCATTTGCTCGAAGGAGGTTACGGCATCCGAACGGTGCAGGTGCTTTGGGGCCATAGCGATGTCAAGTATACCCACGTCCTCAAACGCGGTCCGTCGGGTGTTCGCAGTCCGTCGGGTGTTCGCAGTCCGATAGACGGGCTTTAAGGTAACCCATGAGGGGTGAGAAGGAGGGCATATGTGGAAATGTGAAATGTGTGGGAGAAAAAACGAGGACAATGTTGATCCTTGCAAGTTTTGCGGGGCAAAGAAAGGTGCAATCTTATCTGCAGAAACAAACAAATACCCAACTGAATATATTACATCGTATGGCACAGCTCGAATGCTATGCCAATTCGTATCTTTCATTGGTTGCGCGGCAGTAGGCATAAGTGTTTTAATTTTTATTTTTTCCATAATAGGGAGTATTAAATCGAATAGTAGCCTTGTTCTAATAGGCATATTGCCCTCCCTCGCCGGCATTATGGGCGGTCTAATCTTGGTGATGGTAGGTCAAATAACGCGGACGACAGTTGATACTGCCGATAACACTGGACAAATGTTGACTATTATGAAGAAGAAATGATAAGAAAAAAATTGATTATTACAAAAAAACTCTAATCACCATGCAAATTCAGCTAATGCAAAAAGCCACGTGGCTGATTATCAGCGTTATGCGAGATGACAGAGGAAACAATGACAAAACTATTGGAAAAAGCGTTTAAGAAGGCATCAAAACTACCGGAAGTTGACCAAAATACTCTTGCAAAATGGTTACTTGATGAACTTGAGGCTGACCGAGATTGGGAGAAAAAGTTCGCTGAATCAGAAGACATTCTCGAAATGCTTGCGAATGAAGCGCTGCAAGCACACAGAAAAGGAAAAACCAAAGATCTGGATTTAAGGCGACTGTGATTTCAAAGACAACAGACAAATTTTGGAAATATTACGACGAGTTGCCTGTTGAGATTAAGAAACATGCTAAAAAGGCATTTAATTGCTTCCTGAAAGACCCGTATCATCCAAGCTTGCACTTTAAAAGGATACATTCGACTCGCCCCATTTTTTCCGTAAGGATATCCAAGCACTATCGAGCTGTCGGAATCTTGGAGGATAATCATATCGTTTGGTTTTGGATTGGGTCTCATTCGGAGTATGATAAATTGATCAAATCCATAAGAATCTCATAACAGCCGGCTGCAAGCGACGCGGAAAAACTGCGCGCTTGAGCCGGAGCGTTATACAAAAAGTACGCCTGACTCGGCCCGGGAATAAGACAATAAAATGACTCATCAGACGGAGAAATGCCCCATGTCGGATAAATTTGAAAATGTAACGATCGTCAAGAAAGCCAACATCTATTTTGACGGGAAGGTCACCAGTCGAACTGTCCTGTTCGCCGATGGCACGCGCAAGACTCTCGGCATCATGATGCCCGGCGAATATGAATTCAGCACCGGATCTCGCGAGGTGATGGAAATGCTGAGCGGTGAATTGGATGTACTCCTACCGGGTCAAAAAGAATGGCGGACTTTCAAGGCCGGCCAATCCTTTGAAGTCCCCGCCGACGCCTCTTTCAAACTGAAACTCAAGGGGATGGTGGATTATTGCTGCTCATACGGATAGCCACCTGCAATTCCGACCTGTTCATGGCCATTTAGCCGCTCAAACAATTTGCCCCTCCTGGACGACCGCATTCCGGGACAAGCTTTTATCCACGATATTAAGCGTCAAACGGGTGAGTTCTTTACCTGAAAATCAAAACATCAATGGCATATGTCAGTTCATTAAACACCCGGTCCTGATCTTCCACCATGGAGGCAGAGGTAATGGCGTCCAATTCATGATACTGATATTTCCAGTCCGGGTCTCCGGCGGTGTAAAGCAAGACAATATTTTTGCAGTTTTCGGTTTTTTTAAGAAACGATTTTAAGGAAAAATTAAAAAGCGACCCTGCCTGGACCGAATCCATGACAAGGATCGCATCATAATCGCCGCATTGCAGCTGGTCTAATTTATTTAAGTCGATAAGATCGACATTTCCCTGATCCTTGTACCGGTCAATGATACGCGAAATAATGTCCGCCTTGAATTCACTGGTCACGCCGGTGATGAGCAGGTCATATTGGGCGTTTTCAGTGACAAACCGCTGCTCCGGGATTTTTTTTGAACAAGAACTGAATAATAGTAAAAGGAAAATGATACCGGCAACCACCCATTTGCTGGCTTGAAGCCTTGATGCTCTCGTAAAAAGTCGGATTCCGTCATGCCGGACTTGATCCGGCATCCAGAACATATTGAAATTGCTTGATTCCGGCTTTCGCCGGAA
>PCSG01000440.1:0-236 GCA_002772195.1 Desulfobacterales bacterium CG23_combo_of_CG06-09_8_20_14_all_51_8
GGATCACTCGCCCATGGGTGCGCCGCCGGTGCCCGATTCCATGAAGGCGACATTCCGCAAGCTGTTCAAGCGTACGTTGATTCTTTCCGACGGGTACGATGCCGCGCGTGCCGAAAGCGACCTGGCCGCGGGCAAGTGCGATCTCATCGCCGTGGGTCGACCTTTCCTTGCCAATCCCGACCTGGTGGCTCGATGGAGGACCGGCGCAGTCGTGAATGCGCCGGATATGGCGACGT
>PCSG01000440.1:410-2340 GCA_002772195.1 Desulfobacterales bacterium CG23_combo_of_CG06-09_8_20_14_all_51_8
CGTCCCCATTCCCATTTGCTCAAAATTTTGACCAGAAAAAAAACTTATGGCAAGGGGGAACCGGGACGTTATTTCATTGTTGAATTGAAGTCGGTTCAAGCATGCTTAGAACCGTTTTAGCCGCTTCAATCAATTCGTTGTCACTCGCGACCCGCCGAACTGCGCGACTTACGGCGGAGCGGTCGATATTGAACCGGCATGCCACCTCGCTTCCCGAAACCGCAAGTTCCTGCGTGGCGATGTATCCGATCAGGGCACGGACACGGGCGATATCGACCCGTCTTGTCCTGCTCCCCAACTCCTTTTCGTCAATTTCGAAATGCCTGCAAGCAGCGGCAATTAAAACGGATAAATCAATGCCTGCTGACCGCAACATCGTCCGGCGCTCATACGCCTCTTTAGACAAATTCAATGTCGAATCGACAAAATCACTGCTACCCAGGATTCGTTCATCGCTGGAAATTTTTATTTTATCTCGATATGCGTCCTTGACCGCACGCCATCCTCCTGCCGAGCGAATCAATCCGCCCCCTGTCAGCTCAACACAACGCCCCTTGGTTGACCACTTGGTTAAATGATCTTTCAGCTTTTCTCTGGCTTCTGAAACCGTCCCGCCAAACAGAGCCAACACATAATCCGTGTCCTGCCAGGAGCGCTCGATTTTGCCCATCAATGCGCCATATCCGGTAAAAGGATAGACCGCTAAAGATGAAAGGTCCGCTACAATTCCAGCCCTTACAGGATTGAGATGGATGTATGCGACAAGCTGCCTTAGATAGGGATCTTCCTCACAGAGAATGGATTTGTAGCGATTTTGGAAAAGGTGCCCGTACCGGCGATGCCTCCTGTTGAATCTTATCGCATACCCGGTCAGCAGGCGGCGCATGATCGATGCGATCGCAACCGCACCTGTCCGAAAAAGCAGATGTACATGGTTTGTCATCAATGCCCATGCAAAACATCTTGTCTGCGTTTCCTCCACAAGGACGGAGAGCCTCGCGATAAAATCCTCCCGGTCCTTGTCATCGAAAAAAATCTGCTTACGGTCGATTCCTCGAACCAGAATGTGGTGCAACGCCCCAGGTGCGTCAATGCGAGATTGTCTTGGCATGGGGATCACTTACCAAATAAATTCATTACTTGTCAACAATGAAACAACGTCCCTGTTCACCCTACATGAATTCCCATGAATTCAGCCCCTTACCGGCTTGCGTTGACGCTTATCGCCGCTTTGCACGGCTGGCCTGCGCTCTCCCCAAAAATGAAATTTATCAATAATTAAGGATTGTGTCCCCGGAATTCCGGAATTCCCCCGGAATTCCAAGGATTGTGTCCCCGGAATTCCCGGTATGGCCTCCCTGGAATTTATTCCGGATACCTATTGACTATTCATGCGGTATGCATTAAAATGTTGTACAGGTCATATGAAAAAGGAAAAAATCCATGAAAAAATCACTCAAAATGGCAAAAGAAGTACAAATGTCGATCAAGATGGAGCCGGAATTGCGCGAGCAATTCATGGCAGCGGCGATTACCTTGCACCGACCGGCGGCGCAGATTGTGCGCGATTTAATGCGTTCTTTTATCGCCTGCCAGGAGTTGCCGAATGCTGATACCATTGCTGCGATTCATGCCGTCGAGAGCGGCGAGTATACGACCCACGCCGGCACCGCCGACCTTTACCTTAAGCTTGGCATCTGATGGTCCAACGCAAAGTCCATACGTCCAACAAATTCGACAAGGATGCTGCGTTAGCGATCCGGCGGGGCAAGGATATGACAAAACTCCGCGCAGTTATTGAATTATTGGTGACGCGCCAACCTTTACCGCGTGAACTCAAAGGCCACCCCCTTAAAGGTGACTGGAAAGATTATCGAGATTTGCACATCGAGCCGGATTGGTTATTGATTTATAAGGTCGATGACGCAAA
>PCSG01000440.1:2413-2740 GCA_002772195.1 Desulfobacterales bacterium CG23_combo_of_CG06-09_8_20_14_all_51_8
AGTTTTTGACCCCGCCACGGAAACCGGCAAGGGCAGGGATCAGCGAAGCGCAGGCCGGGCTTCTGCGCATTTTTCTTCCCCGTCAAGAAAAGTAAGATTGGAAAAGCCGATTAGATGAAAGAGTCAAGAGCAGACTTGACCCCTTTACCCCTTTACTTTTTCACGTCCGTATATGATGCCCAGCCGGAAGCGACACTGTGCGAATGGATGGATCTGCCCTATTGCGATTAACCATTCCACTTACTCAGTCTCCTTTTTTGGGAAAAGGCCGGTTGCCCCGGTGTCTGACCTTGTTTTTTTAATTAAAGCCCGCTTAAATCAAACATC
>PCSG01000440.1:2761-3255 GCA_002772195.1 Desulfobacterales bacterium CG23_combo_of_CG06-09_8_20_14_all_51_8
TCGATTCTTTTTTCAAAAGCTGTTCTCGGCTCTCTGGATTTGCAGAATCATCTGGTCATCGCCCCGATGACACGCTGCCGCGCTACCGGCAATATCCCCAACAGCCTCATGATGGAATATTATGCGCAGCGGGCCTCAGCCGGACTCATTATTACTGAGGGCACGTCCCCCTCGCCGAATGGACTTGGCTATCCGCGCATACCGGGGATATTTTCCAAAGCCCAGATCAAAGGATGGAAACAGATTACCGATGCAGTGCATAAGAAGGGAGCGAAGATATTCATCCAGTTCATGCATTGCGGACGCATTGCCCATCCGCTGAATCTTCCCGCCGGGGCTCGTGTGCTGGGTCCGTCAGCCGTGGCCGCCGCAGGCGAAATGTACACGGATGCCGAGAGAATGAAGCCGCTTCCCGTACCGGAGGCCATGACCGAAGCGGACATCAAAAACGCCGTTGCGGAATTTGCGGCAGCGGCAAAGAATGCCGTGACAGC
>PCSG01000409.1:0-1234 GCA_002772195.1 Desulfobacterales bacterium CG23_combo_of_CG06-09_8_20_14_all_51_8
GGGATCAGACGCAAGGATGTCAGGTGTTCCACAGGCTGATGGGTGGGGCCGTCTTCGCCCACGGCTACGGAATCATGGGTGAACACATAGGTGACCGGCTGTTTCATCAAGGCCGCCAGGCGAATTGGGGCCCGCATATAATCCGCGAACACCAGGAACGTGCCGCCGAAGGGCCGCAAGCCTTTGTGCAGGCACAGGCCGTTTAGGATCGCGCCCATGGCATGCTCCCGAACCCCGAACCGGATGTTGCGGCCGGTATAAGAAGTTTTCTGAAATTCCGGCGATCCATTGATAAAGGTATTATTGGACGGTGCCAGGTCCGCGGACCCGCCCATGAGGGAGGGAATTTTCGCGGCAATGGCGTTTAATACTTTTCCGGACGCGCTCCGGGTGGCCATGGCGCCTTTGGCGTCCGCGAAATCCGGGATGGCCGCTTCCCAGGCGTCGCCGTAGGCGCCGGTCATCATGGCGTCCCACTGAATCGACAGATCCGGAAATTGTTTTTTGTAAGCCGCCAGCAGCGCGTTCCATTTTTCTTCCTGTTTTGCGCCTGCTTGAGCCGCGTTCCGGCAGTGATAAAGTACCACGTCAGGCACGCAGAATTGAACATCGGGCTGGCACCCCAGGTATTTCTTGGTCAGCTTGATTTCCTCCTCGCCCAGGGGCGCGCCGTGGGCGTCCGACGAGTCCTGCTTGTGAGGGCTGCCAAAGGCGATATGGGTCCGGAGCATGATGAGCGTCGGGCACTCCTTTTCCGCCTTGGCCGCTTCAATGGCCCGGCTGATTTCTTCAACGTCGTTGCCGTCCGTCACCCGGATCACATTCCAGTGAAAGGCGGAAAACCGCTGGGCCACGTCTTCGGTGAAGGTGATGCTCGTCGGGCCTTCAATGGAAATGCGGTTGTCATCATAGAGGCAGATGAGCCGGGAAAGCCCCAAATGACCGGCCAGGGAAGCGGCTTCCGATGAAATGCCTTCCATGAGGTCCCCGTCCCCGCACATCACGAATGTGTGGTGATCCACGATATCGGTTCCGGGACGGTTAAATAGGCCGGCCAAATGCCGCTCTGCCATGGCCATGCCCACGGCATTGCCAAATCCCTGGCCCAGGGGACCGGTGGTGGTTTCAACGCCCGGCGTGTGACCGTATTCCGGATGCCCCGGGGTTTTGCTGCCCCATTGCCGGAAGTTTTTAATGTCATCTAAGGACAGATCATAGCCGGTCAGGTAGAGCA
>PCSG01000409.1:1332-3434 GCA_002772195.1 Desulfobacterales bacterium CG23_combo_of_CG06-09_8_20_14_all_51_8
AAGAGGGCATAGGCGGCCGGGGCCAGGCCTATGGGCGCGCCCGGATGGCCGGAGTTGGCTTTCTGGACCGCGTCCATGGCAAGGCCGCGGATGGTGTTGACGGACAGGGTATGGATATCGGAACCGGCCGGACAGTCATTCATTCTGGTTTTCTCCTTTGTTGAATTTGAAATTTAAAGGGCCCTCATAAATTCGGGCTTTAATGCGATCCGTCCTTTTAAGGCCTGGTCGATGAGGGCCAGGGTTTTTGCCTTGTCCGCCGGGAATTTGGCCCGGATGGGCAGGTAATTGGACGCGTGATTGGCGTGGAACAGGCCGTTCGTCATGTGGGTATGTGCGATCATGGTCCGGATTTCCCGGAGCATTTCATTGGGCGAGAGCAGTGGAAACGTCCCGGCTTCATAGTCCGCGTAAAGAGGGGTTCCGGGAATCAGCATCAGGCTTAAGGCCCCCACAAATTCCGGATCAATGGCGGATAGGACCCGGCCGGTTTCTCTGGCGTGGATCTCGGAACGCTCCCGGCCGGCAATGCCCAGCAGCACGGTAATGGAGAGATCTATGCTGGCGGCCCGGATTTTTTTCCCTGCTTCGATCATGACGGCGGAATCCGCTCCCTTTCGCACGGCTTTAAGGGTCACGTCATCCCCGGTTTCAAGGCCCATATAGGCGATGCCCAGGCCCAGATCATGCAGGATTTTCAATTCTTCCGGGGTCTTCATGCGGATGCCCTTGGTGTTGGCGTAAACGCCCACGCGCCGGACCCAAGGGAGCTGTTTTCGGATTTCCGAAAGCATCATGACCAGGCGCTTCTGGGGGATGATCAGCGCGTCGCCGTCGCAGATGAACAGCCGGTCCTGCTTCCGGCAGTGCCGGGCCGCGAATGCGATGTCCTCCCGGATGATGTCGTCGGATTTGATTTTAAAGCGTTCGCCCTTGTAGGCCCCGCAGAAGGTGCATTTGTTGTGGGAACAGCCCACGGTGGCCTGAAGCAGGATGCTGTATGCCTCGCTGGGCGGGCGGATCATGTTGCCTTCATAATGCATGGTAAATCTTCCTGTAATGGCGATATGAAAACGCCGGATGGTTTTTATGATTCAGTGTCTTGCATCTATCCATAAACCAATCAAAAATTCAATACTGAAAGAAAAAAACAAGGATTAAACATGTCGGTAAAAAGCGGCTGACTCGGCTACGCCGCGTTTTTACAGAAAGGATAGAACATAAAAAAAGGGATGCCGGGCGGCATCCCTTTTTTCAGGAGATAAACGGAGGTTTTAAGCGGGGAATCAGTATCCTCTGGCTTTCAGGTCTTCGGCCAGGCTCACATAGAATTCACCGGCGTCAAAGCCCGGGGTGATGCCGAAAAGCTGGTCCACAATGTTTAAATGGTCGCAGCCCACGCTGTACCAGGCGGCATCTTCCACGCCCCGGAAATTGCCCCATTTGGCGCTGTTCACGCTGACCAGGCCGTCGTTGGCGCCTTCATAAGCCAGCAGGACCAGCCAGGTCGGTTCCAGGATGAGGCTGGGGCAGGAGGTTTTGGCTTTAGCGGCCCAGCTCTGGTAGTAAATTCCGGCGACATTCGGGGTGTTCGGGTTGAACGTGTTGATCATGTAGGGCCGGGTCACGTCATAGCCGTTCTGAAGGCTGTCGGGGTTGGTATCGCCGAAAATGAAAGCATAGACGAAATCAAGGGTGTCGCCCACCAGCCATTCCAGAGAATCCGGGACAATGCCGACAATGACATCGGCAATCGCGCTGCCCCGGTGCGGGCCGGCAATGCTGGTGTAACTTGCGACATACGAACCGATGCCCAGATTGGAGATGGCGTCCCGGGTGTAGATGGTGCCGTGGGAATGACCAATGATGTTTAATTTGGCGGCTCCGGTGACGGCCTGGATGGCCAGAAATTGATTCTTGAAGGTAATGGCCTTGTTGCGGGTGGAGTCCATGCCGTTGACGGAGGTGATATAAACATCGGCGCCTTCATCTTCCAATGCTTCGGGAATACCCCACCAGTAATCCACAATGCCGAGAATCTCGGCCGATGCCCCCATGCCGTGGGCCATGACAATGGGATAGCGGGTGTCACACCGGTCGGT
>PCSG01000307.1 GCA_002772195.1 Desulfobacterales bacterium CG23_combo_of_CG06-09_8_20_14_all_51_8
CCCACCTTCAGCGGGCCCAGCCTGTGCTGTTTGCCCATCATCTCATGGCCTATTATGAAATGTTTACCCGGGACACCCGGCGGTTTGAAGACGGTCTCGACCGCATCAACGTCATGCCACTAGGGGCCGCGGCCCTGGCCGGCACCACGTATCCCATTGACCGGGCCTATACAGCCTCTCTTCTGGGTTTTCCGTCAGTTTCCGAAAACAGCCTGGACGCGGTGTCGGACCGGGATTTCATCATGGAATTTCTGGCTGCGGCCAGCATCTGCATGGTGCATTTCAGCCGGTTTTCCGAAGAGCTGGTCTTGTGGTCGTCCTCGGAATTTAAATTCATCGAGCTGTCCGACGCCTTTTCAACCGGCAGCAGCATCATGCCGCAGAAAAAGAATCCGGATGTGCCGGAACTGGTGCGGGGCAAAACCGGCCGGGTCTTCGGCAGTCTGATGGCCGTGCTGACGCTCATGAAATCCCTGCCTCTGGCCTATAACCGGGACATGCAGGAAGACAAGGTTCCTCTGTTTGACGCAGTGGACACCCTGGCCGCATGTATTGATATTTATATCCGCATGCTCCCCAACCTCCGGGTTAATCGTGACCGGATGGCGGCGGCGGTTTCAACCGGATATATCAATGCAACGGACATGGCCGATTATCTGGTATGCCGGGGCATGCCCTTCCGGGAAGCCCACAGTTGCGTAGGAAAAGCTGTGAGCTACGGCCTGGATCACCAAAAAGAGCTTCATGAATTCACCACCGATGAGCTCCGGTCGTTTTCAGACCTCATTGATGAAGATATTTTCCCGGCCCTGACGGTCCGCCAGATGATCGACCGTCGCAGGTCTTATGGCGGCACGTCTCCGGGCAATGTTCTGGCGGCCGTGGCCAGGGCCAAAGACCAGGTCGCCGGGGAACTTTCAGCCATAACGGATGAGAAATTTGAATAGAACGGCGATTTTTTTTGCGATTTTCGCGGCCCTGATCCTGCCGCTGTCGGCCTGCGGCAAAAAAGGCCCGCCCCTGCCGCCGTCGTCTCCCATTCCGCCGGAGATCGTAGACCTTAAAATAGCCCTTGACGAAAATCTGATGACCCTCACATGGCGGGTTGCGGGCCATGACGGGGAAGCGGATTTCATACCGGCCGGTTTTTGGGTGTATCGTTCCCAAAGCGCCTTGAGCGCACCGGCGTGCGAAAATTGTCCCCAGCGGTTTCAAAAAGCAGCGGATATTCCCGTGGAAAACCGTCGAATCCGGACAACGTATATGGAATTGCTGAAAAAAGGGTTCCGGTATGGTTATAAGGTATCCTGTTATATGGACACCGGAAATGAAGGCGCGGCGTCGGTAGTTGTTGCAGTTGATTTTCCGGGGCCCGAAGAAAACTGATGAATGCCATGACCCATACCATAACACTAGACAAATTCCATACCGTTTATATATCCGTTGGTTCCAACCTCGGGGACCGGCTGGAAAACTGCCGGCAGGGGATGGCGGCCCTGGATGCTTTGGATTCGGTTCATGTGGAATTCATTTCCCGGTATTATTTCACTGAGCCGATGGACTACACGGATCAGCCGTGGTTTGTGAACGCGGCGGCCCGCATCCGGACCCGGCTTGGGCCGGCGGAACTTCTGGCGGAACTTAAATCCCTGGAAGCGGCATACGGCCGTAAGGATACGGGTGTACGGTTCGGCCCACGGCCTCTTGATTTTGATATTATTTTTTTGGATGACCGGGTTATTGATATCCCGGATCTGATCGTTCCCCATCCGCGCATGCATCTGCGGGAATTCGTGCTGCGGCCCATTTGCGATCTCGCCCCGGAAATGGTGCATCCGGTGCTCAAAAAAACCATCCGGGAACTTCTATATGCCCTCAAATCCTCGGGACAGAGCTGCATTCCAGTGGAGGCCCTGGCAAATTGAAGATTAAAAACAAACCAGAACACAGCGAAAATTTTTAAGATAGCTGAATGAATCAAACAAAACTCAATTCAAGGAGAGATCATGAAATTTTTTATTGATACTGCAAACATTAAAGAAATCAAAGAAGCCAATGACATGGGCATGGTGGACGGCGTGACCACCAATCCGTCGCTGATTGCAAAAGAAGGCCGGAATTTCAAGGAAATCATCACGGAAATTTGTGATATCGTGGACGGCCCCATCAGCGCGGAAGTGATCAGCCTGGAAACTGCGGGCATGGTGGCTGAAGCCCGGGAGCTTTCAAAAATTCATGAAAATATCGTCGTCAAAATTCCCATGACCATCGACGGCCTCAAGGCGGTGCGCATACTGGCGTCCGAAGGCATCCGCACCAACGTAACCCTGGTGTTTTCACCCCTTCAGGCCCTGATGGCGGCCAAGGCCGGCGCAAGCTATGTGAGCCCGTTTGTGGGCCGCCTCGATGATCTGTCCCAGGACGGACTGGTGCTGGTGGAACAGATTGTGACCATCTATGATAATTATGATTATGACACCGAAGTCATCGTCGCCAGTGTGCGGAATCCCCTGCATGTGCTGGATTCGGCGCTGATGGGAGCGGACATCGCCACCATTCCATTTAAAGTGTTGTCCCAGTTGGCGACCCATCCCATGACGGACAAAGGCATCGCCGCGTTTATGGCGGACTGGGAAAAACGGAAAAAATAGGGCTGAAATGGAGCGGATTTTTCGAGGCCCTGGTATTTTCCCTGGCCGTGCGGATTATTTTGTCAGGTTCCGCAATTTTTTGACCTATTCATTTTCAAAGGGGGTTTGAAATGGCCAAGGATATTTACGAGCAAATGACCGACCGGATCATGCTGACCGGATCAAAAATTATCCCCGCGCTTTTTAAGATGATTGCGGATGAAACCGAAGCAGCCCTGCTTCTGGCCATGCCCGGGACACCGGCGCAGCTCGCGGAGAAAATCGGCCGGCCGGTGGATGGGGTGGACGCGGCCTGCAAAACCCTCTACCAGAAGGGTTTGGCCTTCAAGTCATTCAAGGGCGGCGCGGTGGGCTACAAGATGTGCCGGGACATGATCCAGTTTCATGACGCGACCATCCTCTGGCCGGGCGCGACCCGGGAATATTATGACCTGTGGCAGCGGTTCATGGAAGAGGAATGGCCGGATTTCGCGCGTCTTGCC
>PCSG01000028.1:0-147 GCA_002772195.1 Desulfobacterales bacterium CG23_combo_of_CG06-09_8_20_14_all_51_8
TAGGCCTTATCGGCACCTTAACTGTCAACGATAATAATTTGATTACTATGGGCTTGTCAAGTCCAATTTTTTTCCCTAAAAACGCTATACCGAAATAACTATTTAAATTTATTTAAAACTCCAGCGCCAACTGGGTTGCAACTCCGT
>PCSG01000028.1:176-2869 GCA_002772195.1 Desulfobacterales bacterium CG23_combo_of_CG06-09_8_20_14_all_51_8
TAGAGATATTCCAGCCCCAGACGGGCGCAACCGAAGGGATGGCAGAACACCGTGCCGCCATAAGTATTTTCCGGTAAAAAGCCGCCGCAGTCATCCGTGCCTTCATATTTGACACCGCACCCAATGTTTGAAGGATGGACATAGGAGAGTTCCACGGTCCACGCCGCAGGCCGAAGGGTTTCATTTTCACCGGCAAATGTCAATTCCCCTGGGTTGAAATCATCCATAGCCCCGGCATATTCCATGGAAAAAAACACCGCATCTTTAAATGACAGGCAGGCATGGGCCGATATCCCGCCCACCATGTCTTCCACCCCATCGGCCGAGCCTTCGCCATCTACATCGTTGGCTTCGGACAACCCGTCGCTGTCCGCTATATTGGACAGGTAAGAGACGCCCCAGGTCAAATTAAACCCCCTGGCCTCGTCTTTCGGCAATTCGCAATTGAATCCAGCAAAAAAACTGTTGATATGGTTGTCTTCGCCGACCTCGTCCACATCCCCGTTAAACACCCCGGCGAACACATCCACCACCTCCGGATGATACCCGGCGAACACGGCGCTTTCCCTGGTTTCCCCCATCTCCAGAGTGGCGGGATCAGAGATGAACACCGTATCATATACCCCAAACGGCACATAGAGTTTTCCCACATGCAGGTAAGCCGGAATTTCATCGGTTCCGGTAAAGGTGATGAATCCTTCATCGAGATCCAT
The DNA here is from genome assembly GCA_002772195.1 of Desulfobacterales bacterium CG23_combo_of_CG06-09_8_20_14_all_51_8. GTDB lineage: Bacteria > Desulfobacterota > Desulfobacteria > Desulfobacterales > Desulfosalsimonadaceae > SURF-3. Next base: position 890 of record PCSG01000028.1, read on the forward strand.
GGGTTCGGTGTCGTCCTCTTCCCATAAGGCCAAGGCATGGCCGGACACATGCTCGTTTAATTCAACATCCAGCCCCAGCTCGAAAGTGCTAAGGGTGATATCGCTTTCTTCATCATCCGATTCGCCTGCCGCATCCGGCTTAAACTTGGAATATCCGGCTTCCGCTTCCAGCAGCCCGCTCAAGGTGATTTTATCAAACCAGCTTGACAAATCCGGGCCTTCAGCGGGTTTTTTTTCGAGTTTCTCAATACGTCTGGACAGTTCTTCAATCCGGGTTTCCGCCGATTTTTTATGAGCGGCCAGGGCAGGGTTGCAAATCATCAGTCCCATTGCGAGCAGGCAGCCAATCAACATTTCGAATTTTTTCATTATTTCACTCTCCTTGATTTGTATTATGTTTAGAAGTTAACCATCGCTTGATTGGGGAATTTTTATCCGGCCAGACGAAATGGAACCCCCCGGACTTCCAGTCTGTCATCCCCCGCATAGTAATGGGCGGCAATACAGGAAACCTGGTGCATGCCGCCGGACAGAAGCCGCCACCAGGCTTCCGCCACATCATCCTCCGTTGTGGCGAGGCGCAGAGATTGCACATTCAACTCCTGCTTTAATTCCGCCAGATTCTTTACCTGATCATTCATCAGGTCGTTTTTCCCGTGGGTGACATACACAATCATTCCTTTTTTCATGGCCTCCTCCTTCTTGCATTTTAACCCTTGTTCCGCGTTATGCGGCATCCCAAAACAAAAAAGCTCTTCAGCCAAAAAAATGACTGAAGGGCTGTACCCAGTTTATAGGCCCTGTAAGTGTTGATTATCCGCGTCCGTGTTCCATCGCACAAACGCAGGCATACAATTAAGGCAGGTCTTCTGGCTCTCGGATCATCCAAAACCCGCGCCTTCCCATCCGCCTTTAGCGGACAGTGGCATTGTGCGGGTTTTGTCCCCGATTACAGCGGCGGGACCGCTCCCGGTTCCAACGGGATTCCCTGTTAGGCCTTATCGGCACCTCAACCGTCAACTATGACGATTTGATTTTTTCTTAAAAATTGATTCATCACTTAAGGAATGAATCAATTATGTCCTCCACCTTTTTGGGTTTTACAAGGCGCTATGTCTTCACGAAACACCTCAATCCCCTTTTTCATGGCGCAGAAATCCCCGCACATGGAACAGGTTTCTTCTTTGGCCGGTTGCCGGCTGTTTCTGATTTCCGCCGCCACATCCGGAAACATCAGCAGTTTGGTCAGATCGTCCCAGCGCATATCCCGGCGCGCCATGGCCGCCTGTTTTTCGGCTTCACGCCGGTCCGGGTACTTGGCAATATCCCCGATCCGGCAGGCAAGGCGGGTCGCTCGTACCCCTTCCCGCACATCATCTTCGCTGGGCAGCGCCAGATGTTCGGCCGGTGTGATATAACAGACCAGGTCCGCTCCATGACGGCTGGCGTTGGCCGCCCCGATGGCTGCGGTGATGTGGTCATATCCGGCCCCGGTGTCCGCCGGCAGAGGGCCGAGTACATAATACGGCGCACCGCCGCTCATGCGTTTTTCCAGCATGATATTGCCCTCGATTTCATCCAAAGGCACATGCCCCGGTCCTTCCACCATCATCTGGCATCCCATGTCACGACCCAGTTCCGCCAGTTCACAGTTAATGATCATTTCCGCCATCTGGGCCCGGTCATGGATGTCATGGATGGCCCCGGCCCGGATGCCGTTTCCCAGAGACAGCACGGCGTCATATTTCTTCATGAGCCCGCACACCCGGTCAAACTGCTCGTACAATGGGTTTTCCGCGCAATTGCTGTCCATCCAGGACACTAAAAACGTGCCACCTTTGGACACCAGACCGCCGTATCGATATCCCTGTTTGCGCAGCCGCTCGATGGAAAATTGGTTGATCCCGCAATGAATCGCCATGAAACTCAGCCCGTCTGCCAACTGCTTTTCAATCAGGTCAAAAAGATACTCGGGATCGA
>PCSG01000028.1:2909-3111 GCA_002772195.1 Desulfobacterales bacterium CG23_combo_of_CG06-09_8_20_14_all_51_8
TGCCTGGTACAGGGGCACATTGCCCACCGGCAGATTCACCGCATCAATCACCGCCCGGCGGATGCCGTCCAGATCGCCGCCGGCGGAAAGTTCCATCAAGGTGTCCACGCCTTCGGATTCCGCGATTTTTGCTTTCCGGACTTCCATGTCGATATCACAGATATCGGATGATGTTCCGATGGACGCATTAACCTTGGTCCGC
>PCSG01000028.1:3238-3380 GCA_002772195.1 Desulfobacterales bacterium CG23_combo_of_CG06-09_8_20_14_all_51_8
TCATGATATCGGTTAAAACCCCTTCTCGTGCCAGTTCAATTTGTGTCTTAAACACGTATATTTTCTCCTGAATGTTGTTTATTATTTGATTTTAAAAGGAATTCCGCTGACCACCAGAAATACCGCATCCGCGACAGCCGCA
>PCSG01000164.1:0-3371 GCA_002772195.1 Desulfobacterales bacterium CG23_combo_of_CG06-09_8_20_14_all_51_8
GGATGACGATCATCTCTTTTCAGATTGTCCCCACAACCACCTTTATCATCGGTGTTTTCCTGGACAATATGTCCACCGGCGGGATTAAGCTTTTTTTGAAAGGGATTCTCTTTATTCTCATTGGGATTCTCATAACGGGAATCTTTGCCGGATTTGCTTTTGTTCCTGAATCAAATGTGCTGACCACCCTTATTTTTGCCGCCATCATGATCCTGTTTGTAACGATGGTCGCCTATAATTCCTATCTTCAAACCAAACTCGTCATCCGGACACGAAAAGAGTTAAAATCCAAAAACCGGCTGCTCGAAGAAACAACAAAGGAAAAGTCAAACATCAATCAGGTGTCCCAGATTGTCAATTCAAGCTTGAACTTTGATGAACTCATGACCTCCATTGTCGACATCCTGCTGCAAGTCAGCCATTTTGATGCCCTGACCATCCAGCTGATCAATGAAGTTGACCAGACCCTGAATTTTTCAAAACTCTATATTCCGAAAATCTCTGATGAAAAACTTTTCCAATGGCGCAATGTCATTATATCCCTCGAGGACAAGAACAGCACGACGACCTATGTGGTCAAAAATAAGCAGGTGCTCTACTTTCCCCAAATAACCCCTGACATGCTGCTCTATTCTGCGGACCGGGAAATGTATGACATCTGCCCGTATAATTCCTGCCTTCTCGTCCCGCTGATTTTTCAGGAAAAATCCATCGGCTGCGCGGCATTATTCGGAGTCGAGACGGCTGTGGATTTTTCGGAAAATGACATCGAAAAATTTCAGCGCTACATTGCGCCGATCGCCATCGCCATCCATAACGCGCGCCTCTATGATGACATTAAAATCGCCCGGCAGGAAGCGGAATCCGCGACCCAGGCCAAAAGCGAGTTTCTCGCCAATATGAGCCATGAAATCAGGACGCCTATGAATGCCATTATCGGTTTGTCCGATCTGGCATTAAAATCAGATTTATCCCGGGAAAAGCAGACGGAGTATTTTGAAAAAATTTCAACCTCCGGGCATTCGCTGCTTCGCATTATCAATGACATCCTGGATTTTTCCAAAATCGAAGCCGGCAAATTAACCATGGAAAAAATCCATTTCAACCTCGAGGATGTCTTAAATAACATATCCAATTTGATCAGTATTAAGGCTGAAGAAAAAGGGCTCGAATTTTTATTTCATGTGGACAATGATGTCCCCTATTTTCTAGTCGGCGATCCCCTGCGGATCGGGCAGATCTTGATTAACCTGACCAACAACGCGGTCAAATTCACGGAATCCGGCGAGATCGTCGTGACAATAACGGTCGATGAAAAAACAGAGGATCAGGTGCGTCTGAAATTTTCCGTACGGGATACCGGCATCGGCCTGACGGAAGATCAGAAACAGATTTTGTTCCAGCCGTTTTCCCATGCCGACAGCTCGATTACGCGAAAATACGGCGGAACCGGGCTGGGGCTTTCCATCTGTAAACGCCTGGTTGAAATGATGGACGGCGAAATTTATGTGGAAAGTTCTCCTGGTCAAGGCAGCACCTTTACCTATACAGCTTGCTTCGGACGCCAGTCGGCCGACAGGGAACGGTTAAAATATTGCGATGATTTTAAGGGGATTCCCGTACTGGTCGTTGATGATAACGCCACTTCCCGCACCATTCTGGCCGACAGCCTTGCCTCTTTCGGGTTTGATGTTTCAGAAGTCAGCTCCGGAGAAGAAGCCATCAGCGAACTGGAAAATTCTTCATCGGACAACCCCTATCAGCTCGTCTTGATGGACTGGCGGATGCCCGGCATGGATGGGCTGGAGGCGTCCGAATGCATCAAAAAAGATTCGAATATCAGCAAAATTCCGTCCATCCTGATGGTTTCCGCCTATGGCCGGGAGGAAATAATGAAAAAAGCCCGGGATGTCGGAGTTGACGGTTTTCTGGTGAAACCGGTCAATCAATCCCTGCTGTTTAACAGCATCATGGATGTGTTTGACAAAAAACCGATTCCTGCGCCGCGTTCGATCCAAAAGCAAAAATTGGGGGATGGTCTTGATATTGGAAAAATCAGGGGAGCGCATGCGCTGGTGGTTGAAGACAACCAGATCAACCAGCAGGTGGCGACGGAAATCTTAAGCCAGGCGGGCGTTTCCGCAAGTATCGCCAACAATGGAAAAGAGGCGGTGGATATCGTTCAAAGCAACTCTTTTGACGTCATTCTCATGGATATTCAGATGCCGGTAATGGACGGATATACCGCCACAGGGGAAATAAAAAAATTGTTCGCGCGGCGCGCGGTTAAACCGGTCCCCATTATCGCCATGACCGCCCACGCCATTTCCGGTGAAAAAGAAAAATGCCTGTCTGCCGGAATGGACGATTACGTCACCAAACCCATTGATCCGGATTATCTCTACGACGTGTTAATTAAATGGATTCAACTGGAATTTCCAACTGGTTTTCCCGAAAGTTCAGATGATCGCAGCAGGAAAGCGCCTGAACCCGAGATTTTATTTCCTGACCACTTACCGGGCTTTAATCTGGATGAAGGATTAAGGCGCATTGGCGGCAATAAGCGCCTTTATTTAACCCTTTTAAAAGAGTTCCATGAAAACTACGCCGATGCCGATAAAATCATCAAATCCGGGCTGGCGGATGGGAATCGGGATGCGGTAGCAACTTATCTGCACCGGATCAAGGGGGTTGCTGGAAACCTGTCCGCCCATAGACTTTTTGACGCTGTGCGGGAATTTGAGTCTGCGGTAAAAGACAACCGTCAAAATGATTTTCAGGCGCTTTTTGATCAATTTTCCGACGCCCATCATCTCACCATCCAGAGCTTATCCGGCTTGAAAAAAACCTTTGAAACTCTGGAAAAGGGCGCTCAGGAAAAAAAAGATGTGACGCGGAAGGTGGACCCCATTGAAATTCAGGCGATCATTGATAAGCTGCGTGACATGCTGCAGGCAAACGATATGTCCGCCGAAGATTATATCAATGATCATCCGATAGACACGTCAGCCTTGAATATTGCCGGTGAATGGGGACAACTGAAAAAACAAATCAGTGATCTGGATTTTACAGGCGCCAAAGAATCGTTAAATAAGATTGAAGCGATATTAACTATTCAGAATACCGGAGCATAATGCATCATGCAGAATATGGAACGTCCCAAAATACTTATTGTCGATGATGTCCCGGCAAACATAAAAATGCTCAGAGAAGTTTTAAAATCAAAATACGACATCAGTTTTGCGACCAACGGCGTGGACGCGATTGACCTCATGAAGTCCGGGGGACTGCCGGACCTGATTCTGTTGGATATCATGATGCCGGAAATGGATGGATATGAGGTGTGCCGGATCCTTAAGTCCGAAAATTTA
>PCSG01000164.1:3393-12210 GCA_002772195.1 Desulfobacterales bacterium CG23_combo_of_CG06-09_8_20_14_all_51_8
TTATCACGTCCAAAGATGATGAAGAAGATGAAATTAAAGGATTTGAGGTGGGCGCGGTGGATTATGTCACCAAACCGTTCAGCATTCCTGTGGTGAATGCCAGGGTCCAGGCCCATGTGGAACTCAAGCAGCAGCGGGAGATACTGGAAAATCTCTCATCCATTGACGGATTGACCGGGGTCCCCAATCGCCGCAACTTTAATGAATTTCTCGAAAGAAACTGGCAATTCTGCATGCGGGCGTCAAAACCGATCGCTCTGATCATGATGGATATTGACCATTTTAAAGCCTTTAATGACCATTACGGGCACCTGGAAGGCGATGAGTGCCTGAAACAAGTGGCTGCAATATTAAGAAACTCCGTTAATCGGAAGACGGATATCATGGCCAGGTACGGCGGCGAAGAGTTTGCCGCTATTCTTCCGGTCACTGATCTGGACGGGGCCGTGTCCATTGCTGAATTAATGCGAAAAAGCGTCGAGGAACTGTCAATACCCCATGCCAAATCAAGCGCTGACCGCCATGTCACCATCAGCCTGGGGGTTGCTTCAATGATTCCGGTAAAGGAAATCCCGGCGGTCACGATTATTCAAAACGCGGACCGGGCGTTGTATGCGGCAAAAATGTCTTCCAGAAACTGCGTCCGAAAAGCATCATGAAAATGGTTTTTTTGCATTCACTCTTCTGTCTCAACTCCCATCCAGCACCTCCCGGACCTTGTTGTTCAAATCAATCATGCGGATGGGTTTGGCCAGAAAGGCTTTAATGCCCTTCTGGTCGGTTATATCCGAATCAATCAGGTCCGCGTGACCCGAACAGACAATCACCGGAATATCCGGACGGATTTTCACCAGTTCCGCCACCAGTTGACTTCCCGACATGCCCGGCATGACGAGGTCCGTGATCACCAGGTCAAAAAGATTCGGATCCTCCCGGAACACATTAAGGGCTTTTACCGGATCAATATTCACGGTGACCGCATATCCGTAGTGTTCCAGCATCTGCTTGCCCAGCCGGGCGATCGCGGTCTCATCATCAACAAAAAGAATCCGCTCGGATCCTTTTTTCGCAGAAGCCCTTTGCTTTAATGGATCCTTTTTAAGCCCCGCTTTCTCATCCACCGGCAACGGGATGCCGTCTGCCCCGGAAAAACTCGGAATACGCCGGACAAGGCTTATGGCCCGCATGGTTGCGGTTTTGATTTCCGCCAGCCAGGCCTGGGCCGGGTCCCATTCGGGAAGATCTTTTAACGCCAGCTCGATATTTCCCAGAATAATTCCCAGGATATTATTAAAATCATTGGCCAGCTCCCCGGCCCGGATGCTCATGGATGCCAGTATGGCCATGTACTTTTCCACATCTTCCCGATGCCGATCAATGGACTGGCGGGCCTGGGCGTTTTCCCGCTCCATATCCGCTATTTTCCGATCCAACTCTTTTGTGGACGGGCTTTCTTTCATTTGTAATCCTCGGTAATGGATTTGCCTTGATACAGGTCACCAAAAATCTATTTTTGCCAAGACTACTTGAAAATTCACCCAATATCAATTTTTTTATAAATTCCCGGCCCGGCCGGTGCCCGAAGTGCCGGCAAGAACGCATCGACCCGCCCCGCTTTAAAATCACGAGTTCATGCCAACGGCAGGGCTTCCGTCAGGCCATAGCGTAAACCACCTGTTTCAGATCCGCCAGATCCATCTTTTCCACCACTGCCCGGCCAATACCGGAAAGCAGCACAAAGTGAATGCCCTCCCCCTCCCGCTTTTTATCCCGGGCCTGGGCGTCTATGATCCCGGCGGGGTCCGCCGATATTTTCACGGGAAGATAGAAAGTTTCAAGCAGCCGCCGAAGACGGCCCACGTCTGTTTCACTTAATAACCCCCGGTTTTGCGAGAGCCGGGCCGCCGCCATCATGCCGATGCTCACTGCCTCGCCGTGGGAAACGCCAATGGTTTTTTCCACCGCGTGGCCGAAAGTATGGCCGAAATTCAGCTTGCGGCGTTCGCCTTTTTCAGTTTCATCTTGGTTGACGATCTCCGCCTTGATTTTCACGGAATCATAAATCACCCGTTCAATCACCACAGGGTCCAGTGCCAGGGCGGCTGCGGCGTTTTTTTCCAGATACCCAAAATAGGAAGCGTCGGCAATGGCGGCATGTTTGACGATTTCAGCAAATCCTGCGGATAGCGCCGGCCGGGGAAGGGTTTTTAAAACTTCCGGATCACAGATCACAAATTCCGGCTGGCTGAAAACCCCCACCATGTTTTTGTATCCCAGAAAATTCACGCCGGTTTTGCCGCCCACGCTGGCATCCACCTGGGCCAGAAGCGTGGTAGGGGCATAGCCGAACCGAACCCCCCGCAGATACGTGGATGCCGCAAATCCCGTCATATCACAGACGATGCCGCCCCCGATGCCCAGCAAAAACACGGAGCGGTCCGCCGACCATTCGATCAGCCGCCGGTAAATTTCTTTCACGGTGTCAAGGGTTTTGCTCCCTTCCCCGGTGCCGATGCGGATGATTTCAGCAGCCGGAAAATCCGGCTGATAAAACCCGGCCACCGGATCATCGGTAATGATGATGGTCCGTTTCTGCGGCAGATAAGAAGAAAGGTTTTTCAGACGCTCGCCGACCAAAATCCGCGAACGGCCGTTATGCCCGGAAATTTCAATTTTTTTCACAGTCGATCCCTTTTCATCGAGCGGTGTTCCCTTACGCTTGATTTTCGCCAAGAATCCCTTCAATGGCCCGAATCTGGCGGCACAGGATTTCAAACTGTTTGGGATACAGGGACTGGGCCCCGTCGGAGCTTGCTTTTTCCGGTTCATGGTGCACTTCGATCATCATGCCGTGGGCCCCCACTGCGGCGGCTGCCCGGGCAAGGGGCATGACCTGGTCCCGGAATCCGGCCGCGTGGCTCGGGTCCACGATAATGGGCAGATGGCTTTCCCGCTGCACAACGGGAATCGCGGAAAGATCCAGAGTGTTCCGGCTGTGACGGACAAAAGTGCGAACCCCCCGTTCACAGAGAATGACATCCGGATTTCCTTCGGCCATGATATATTCGGCTGCCATGAGCCATTCATCCACGGTGGCAGACATGCCGCGCTTGAGCATCACCGGCTTTTTCGCTTTCCCGGCCCGGCGCAGCAGGCTGAAATTCTGCATATTGCGGGTGCCGATCTGAATCACATCCGCATAGGCTTCCACCATGTCCGCATGTTCCAGATCCATCACCTCGGTGACAACGGGCATGGCAAAAGTTTCCCGCACCTTTGCCAGAATTTTAAGACCTTCTTCCCCCAGACCCTGAAAGGCATAGGGCGATGTCCGGGGCTTGAAAGCCCCGCCCCGGAAAAGGTCCCCGCCGGCTTTTTTAACATGTTCGGCGATGGTCATGGCCTGAATTTCGCTTTCCACGGCGCAGGGACCGGCAATAATCACCATCCGCCCGCCCCCGATCCGCACGCCACCCACATCGATCATTGTTGATTCCGGCCGGGTTTCCCGGCTGACGAGTTTATAGGGACGGGTCACGGCAATGGTCTGTTTGACCCCGGGCAGATCCTGAAACCAGGCTTCCTCCAAAGCGCCCTTGTTGAACAGCACCGCAATGGACACCCGGTCCCCGCCCGGAATCGACCGGGCCTTGCATCCCTTTGACTCAACGGCCCGGATCACTTCGTCAATCTGCTGTTGACCAGCGTCCCGTCGCATCACGATCAGCATTGCCTTTCTCCTTTTCATCTGAACAATTCATGCCTCAATTCAACATCATTAAAATTATCTAAAAACCGCCCCATGTCAATTCGATACATAGAATTCGGTAAAAATCCGGAATTTCCCATACCCCCAAATATCATTATCCGCACCTGATTGTTTGCTTGACACGCCGCATCAATTTGATAAAAATTCGTTAGTAATGAGAAATATAGGGCAATCAACTGAAAAAGCGGCAATCATCGGAGGGAAATACCACATGCCGAATCAAACCCCAGGCGATCAGTATTCATTTTTAGCGGACCCGGAAGTCCAAAAAACCACCACGGCATTTACCACGGACCTTCAGGAGCGATTGAATTTCAAACCGCCGGTCTGCGATGTTTTCAATTCTCCGGCCACCAGCCTTGAAAATGATCCGCAGTATGAATTTCATATCCATCCGGCCGCCAAAGAAGCCCTGCCCAATATTATTGATAACCCGGTGCAGCGGATTATCGGTATTGATGCGCCGAAGGGGGCTGTGCCCCGCGATTATAAAAAGCCGAGAAAAATCGGCATTGTTTTCTCCGGCGGACCCGCGCCCGGCGGGCACAACGTCATCGCAGGCCTGTTTGACGCCATGAAAAAGGCCAATCCCAAAAACCGGCTGTTCGGCTTTATTCTAGGGCCGGACGGCATCCTTGAAAACGATATCATGGAGCTTGATAAGGAGATCATTGATGCCCATCGGAATCTCGGCGGCTTCACCATGATCAAAACCGGCCGGACCAAAATTGACAATAAAAAAAAGATGACCATCGCCCGGGAGAACTGCAAAAAAATGAATCTGGACGCCATTGTTGTTGTGGGCGGCGATGACTCCAACACCAATGCAGCGGTTCTGGCCCAGGAATTTTTCAACGACGGCATCCAGGTCATCGGCGTCCCCAAAACCATTGACGGCGATATCCAGGTCAAGGACATCAACGGCAAGGTGCTGTGTGCCATGTCCTTCGGCTTCCACACCGCGGCCCGGGCCTTTGCCAGAAGCATCAGCAATTTGTGCACGGACAGCAGCTCGGATGTCAAATACTGGCATGTCTGCAAGGTCATGGGCCGGGTGGCCAGCCATCTGGGTCTGGAAGTCGCCCTTCAGGTTCATCCCAATCTGTGCATGATCGGCGAGGAAATGGCCGATTATATCGACACAGAACGGATCCGCAAAGCAAATGCCGCCGGCACCATCGACTATACGGCATTCGGCATGACCCTGCGCCATCTGTCCCGGGTCATCTGCAACGGCATTGTCCGCCGGGCCGAAGTGGGAAAAAATTACGGCGTCATCGTCATCCCCGAGGGGATACTGGAATTTATAAATGAAATCCAGGTATTTATCATAAAACTCAATACCATTATCGCTGATTACAACCAGACCCATGACACGGACTTTCACTCGGATTTTGTCACATTGGACGACAAGCTGGACTATCTGCGCCGCCTGGCCCGATTCTCCCGGGAAAATCCCTCCTTTATGGTCTGGAATACCCGGGATGACGACCTGTTCAACGATATCCCCGCTTTTTTCCAGGAAGGGCTGCTCACCGAACGGGACAGCCATGGGAATTTTCAATTTTCACAGGTGGATACGGAAAAAGTCGTTCTGGGACTGGTGAAAGACTATCTGAAAATCCGGCAGGATCAGGGCCGATACAAAATCGGTATCCAACCGGAATGGTATCAAAAAACCCTGAAAAAAGAAGGACTTGATCCGGACTACTATGGCCCGGTTCTGTTTAAGAATTATCATACGAAGGATGCGTTTCTGCTGGCCAAGGATTCCCTGATTTCCATGAAAACCTTAAATCAGGAACTGGTGCGGGAGAAGGTCATCGGCAAAAATGATGATATCCCGCCGGCGGTCCAGAAAGTATTTCAGTCCACGGTCCCCAAGTTCAAAACCCAGGTCCATTTTTACGGATATGACGGCCGGGGCAATGATCCCACCTGGTTTGACTGCACCTATACCTACAATCTGGGGCTCACGGTTTTTTCCCTGATCGCCAACAATGCCACCGGACAATTGGCGGCCATCAAAAACCTGGAAAAAGATTTTGCCGAGTGGGAGCCCATCGGCATTCCCATCGCCCCGCTCATGCATCTTGAGGAAAGAAACAGGAAGCTGGCCCTGGTGCTGGAACGCACGGTGGTGGACATCGATTCCCCGGCCTTCAAGGTGGTCAAGGCCCTGCGGGAAAAATGGCTGGCAGCCGTGCCCGGACCGGACGAGTACCGGCGGCCCGGTCCCATCCGGTTTTCCGGAAGCAGCGTGGACAGCAAGCCCCTGATCCTGACGTTAAACAATCTGGACAAAAATAAATTTATATAGACCAGGGGGTTCTTCTTTTATTTTCCAAGTTGCGCAGACAGCCACGCATCTATTTTTTCAAACGTCTCCTTGCGGTTCAGTTCATTGAAATTTTCATGAAAATTGTCCTTGTGCCGGACATAGGTGAGGAGGCGCTGGTCCATGCTTTTAAAGAGCGCTTCCGCGTAGTCCGCATCCGCCACCTGGTCGGCTCCGGCGATCACCGCGAACGTGGGATGCCGCCATGCGGAAAAATTTTCCTTCACCCATTTCTGGGCCTTGAGCAGCTCCGCACCAAAGCGCATGGTGGGGTTTTTCCCCCGGAGGCCATCGGCTTCATCCTTCCGGTGACGGCGGGTGATGGTTTCATCATGGGTCAACAGATCGGTCAGCTCCGGCCCCGGGATAACGGCATGGGGGATGACGGCTCCAAAAAACCGGACAAGAGGAATCATGACTGGCGAAACTTTAATGGCATTCCCATAATAAGGGGAAGAGAAGATATAGCCTTTGATCCTCGAATCGTTTAGCGCACAGCGGATACCGAAATGCGTGGCGATCAGTCCGCCCATGGAGTGGCCCATTACAAAAATCGGAAGATCCGGATAGGTCTTTTTCGTCCACGCCAGAAAATCCTCCGTATCTTTCAAATAAAAATCAAACTTGGGGATATAAATCTTTTCCTGCTTGTGGCCCCTCAGATCATAGGAGACCGTGGCCAGCCCCTTTTCCTTGAAATACAGCGCAGGTGTCACATAATCGCCGGCATGGGCGAGCCCTCCATGAATGGCCATTAACACCGCCTTCGGCTTTTCAGGTTCCCAGACATGAACGTCCAGCGACGCGCCGTCCCGTGTTTTTAAAACATCCAGCCTTGATTCGGAAAATCTCATTACCGACTCCTTTTCTGAAAATGTTATGAAAAATCAGTATGGTTACATGGCCATCGAACCACAATAATATTCTTCTTCTAACTTGTTACAACGGATTTGTAAATCAGGCTTTTCCTGATTTTTACGGCGAAAAACCCTTAGCCGGTTGTTAAAAAATGTTATGAGATTTCCTGGATTCTTCCTGATCCCTTGACTTAACTCATTATTCTGTTAGAATACATCGCGTTATCAATACCGATCCCCCCATCGCAAAATAAATGAAGCCTTTAATAACCAGCTTTCATCATCGAATACGGAACCATCATCTTTCTTAATTCAAGGAGGTCCTATGTTCTTTTTGTATCTTGCCCTTGGTTTCTTTGTCGCTGGCATGGGTGTCTGGCTTGCCGGAAGCTGGTTTGAAAAACGAAAATCCACCCAGCCCAAAGCCAAACGCAAAAAATACCAGGACCTTTCCGAAAAAGCCGCCTTCATCTCCCGCATTCTGTTTGTGCTGTGCGCTCTGGCCATTGTCCTGGGCGTTATCCTGCTTCAGGGGGCCCAGATGTAGAAGAACCGAATCGGGGCCTGTTATTTATACGCCGCATACTCCTTTTCTTCCACCAGGCCGGAGCCGTATTTCAGATTGATCGTCTTCTTGACCGCGGCCCGATCGTCGTTGATAAAATACACGCTGCGGGCCAGGTCAATAAACTCCTCGTCAAAAATTTTGGCGGCTTCCTTGAGCCTGATTCGGTCTTCGATGTCCCATAGTTTTGCGTTGATTTCCCGGAGCCGCGCAAATTCTTCGGAATAGAGGGCAATGCCCGCCCCTGTCATGGATTTCATCAGAACGTCATATTCTTTTTCAATATGGTGAAGCTTGGCCGGGTCTTTGATTTTATCCAGTTTGATGGCCAATATGGACACCTTATCCACCAGTTCGCCGATGGACACCGCAACCTGTATCATCAATAGTTCCTCTTTTAATTTTCTTTTTTTTGTGTAATTTTACCGGAACAGATCCGATAATGGCTTGACAACGGATTGGGTTTTGAAAAAATCATATAGATTCAAATGGTTGTGTCAAGCAAAATATTTTTATGACGGTTATTCATCCACTCCGACCGCCGGCCCCGGATTTCGGCCGTATGCTTTTACACCTGCTTTCTGGAAAAAAATGCCCCACATTGAAGCGAAAAAAATCTGTCTGATTCGCACTTCCGCCCTAGGCGACACCGTGCACACCCTTGCCATGATCAACGGACTGCGAAAAGGCTATCCCGACGCCCATCTCACCTGGGTGCTCCAGATGCTCCCCTATGATATGGTCAAACGCCAGAAAAACGTCGACCAGTTTATCACATTTAATCGAAACGGGGATTTAAAAGACTGGCTCTGTCTGTTCCGGCGGTTGCGGGAGCAGTCCTATGATCTGGTCATCATCCCCCAGGTCAGCGCCAAAGCCAGCCTGATCGCATTGTTTACGCCGTCAAAAAACAAGCTCGGGTTTGATTTCCAGAGGTCCCGGGAGCTGCACTGGCTGGCCGTCAACCACAGAATTCCGCCGGCCCCCATGGGCCACGTGCAAGATCAGTTTTTTGAATTCCTGGATTATCTGGACATCAAAGACTATCCCGTGGAATGGAATTTTTCGTTTACCGAAGCGGAACAGGCGTGGCAACGATCATTTTTTGAGCAGTTCAAGCGGCCGGTCATCGGATTTGTGGTGGCCTCATCATCAAGAAACAAAGACTGGGACCTTGAAAAATACGCGAAGGTGATGGACCATGCGGACCGGGCCTTAGACCTCCAGCCCATGATCATCGGCGGCCCCGGCCAGCTTGAAAAAGCATATGCGGAAACCATCTGCCGTC
>PCSG01000371.1 GCA_002772195.1 Desulfobacterales bacterium CG23_combo_of_CG06-09_8_20_14_all_51_8
TCCGCCCGCTTCCCGATCCCCGGAGATCAATGACCGCTTAACCATGGAAACTCCGGATTCACGGCAGGCAAGGCTCTGGGAGCGCCGGAAACTTGCCGATGCCCGGATTATCGGGCAGTTTAACAACACCTATATTATATGCGAGGGGAACGATGCCCTGATGGTAGTGGACCAGCATGCGGCCCATGAACGCATCGCCTATGAACGGCTCGCGGCCGCCCGAAAAAACAATGCCCGGCCGCCATCCCAGAAACTCATGATCCCGGAAACCTTTGATCTGGGATACCGAGAAACCGCTGTCATCTCCCAGATGACGGATGATTTAGGCACTCTGGGCCTTGAAATCGAACATTTCGGCGGCAATACCTTTGTGGTCAAATCCGTGCCCACCCTGATCGCGGACCGGGAAATCAAGCCTCTGATCCTTGAAATCGCCGAGGCCATGGACGCCTTCGGGTATTCCCCTGGCCTTGGGGCCGCCCTGGACCAGTGCATCATTCTCATGGCCTGCCACAGCGCCATCCGTGCCCGGCAGTCCCTCTCGATGAATGAAATGAAGGCCCTCCTGGACCAGCTCGACCAATGCGAAAACCCCCGGCAATGCCCCCACGGCCGCCCGACATTCGTGGAGTGGCCCCTTCGGACCCTGGAAAAAAATTTCAAGCGGATTGTGTGAGTTTCTCCCGAAGTTCCCGCATCAGGTTCCCCTCCGAACGCCAGACCCAGCAGGTGTTTTCCAGAAAGCCCAAGGCCGCACCGCCGTATTTCTCGGGGTCCACGGGTTGCCGGGCCAGAGCGGACCACGCGCCCTGAACCGCCGCCGGCGCCATGGCCAGAAGCAGAACCGCAAGATGGGTGCAGCCTTTTGCACCGCCGATTTTTTCCTTGATCTGCTGGGTGAACCCGGCCCGGATTTTCATGCCGATCACCGGCCTCAGCGCCTCTAAAAGCTGCCGGCAGTCTTTCCGGGGGACGGTTTCCATGTCCACGTCAATATCGTCGATCACAAGATCCGGACCTCTCACCACCATGCGGATCACCAGGTCATGCACCACACCCGGGGGCCGGATTTCGTTGTTGCTGAAATAATAGACGTTCTGGTACCGATTATCGGTCAACCGGCCTTCGACAACGATGGCGTCGCTCCCGTAAGCATAAGTAATGATGTCAAGCCGCCGCCCATGAATTTTTTGGTTCCTGTCAATCTGTATCATACAATTGCCTTTATCCTGTTTTTTAAGGTATTGGCCTTTGTCGGCTTTTGAAAGCCGACCTACGAGGGAATTTTTTTGTCGGGTTTCATATCCCGACATTGATTTATTCCTTTTACCGAGATTCATATTCCGGCATACTGACCTCGGGGCAGTCCGAACTCACCTCGGCAAAAGTGCCGGATGGAAAAATTACTTTATTGTATATCCCCTCTAAGAAATTACAACCTTTAATAATCATTGAGTTAAGAACACACATTTGCTATTTATGGGTCGTATTCATCCGTCGGAGGTCATCACTTGAAAATAGAATTCACGCCCATCGGCATCATCCACTCCCCATTCACCAAACCCGACGGCATGCCCATTCAGCCGTCCGGGGCCAGAGGCGTTTCCGGAACGGTTGAGGTTTTCGAGCCATTTGCCGCAGGCATCAACGACCTGGACGGGTTTTCCCATGTCATGCTGATCTACTGCTTTCACCGGTCGAGCGGATATTCCCTGGAAGTGGTGCCATATCTGGACACCGCTCCCCGGGGGGTGTTCGCCACCCGGGCCCCCCGGCGTCCCAATCCCGTCGGCCTCTCAATTGTCCGGCTCAAAGGCGTCGAAGGCCGGACCCTGCATATTGAAAACGTCGATATTCTGGACGAAACGCCGCTCCTGGACATCAAGCCCTATGTTCCGGAATTTGATGCCCAGACGGACGTGCGCATTGGATGGCTGGAAACCGTTGCAAAAGAAAATGTCCGCAAAAAATCCGACGACCGGTTTCACAAATAAAATACCGATTTTTACAAGACAATAAGAGATAACACTTCAATGGGTTATACGGAAATCACCCTCCCCCTGCCCACGGATTATAGGGAAGAAGACCTGTCCCAAGGGATTAAAACCTTCTTGGGAATTTCGGATTTTTCCTTTCAAATCGACCAGAAAAGCCTGGACGCCCGCAAGAAGAGCCATATTCACTGGCTCCTGCGCGTCACGGTGATGTCCCCGGAACTCCCGGGTCCGGATCGGGAACCTGACCCTGCCCTGGAAATCCCATATCAAAAAAGAGACAAAAAAATCCTGGTGGTCGGGTCCGGGCCGGCGGGATTTTTCGCCGCTTATGTTCTTCAAACAGCGGGTTTTGATGTCACGATTATCGAGAGAGGAGCTGGGGTGGTGCGCCGGGACGCGGCCATCCGTGCATTTGAAGACACGGGAAAATTTGATCCCCTGGGCACCTATGCTTTCGGTGAAGGCGGGGCCGGCACGTTTTCCGACGGCAAACTCACGTCCCGCACCAAAACCATTTCCCTGCAAAAGCAGTTTGTCCTCGCAAGCTATGTGGCGGCCGGTGCGCCCGAAGAAATCCGCTTTCTGGCCCATCCCCATCTGGGCAGCGACACCTTAAAAACCGTGGTCAAGCGACTGCGCCAAGCCTTTATCGCCCAGGGCGGCATTCTGCTGTTTGAAACCTTTCTCGAAGATTTAACCGTCCAAAACCAGCGGATCACAACCGCCGTCACCAGCGCAGGCGTGATGGACGCGGATTATTTTATCCTGGCCCCGGGCCACAGCGCCCATGAAACCTTTCGCATGCTCATGGGCCGCGATGTATTGTTCCGCACCAAGAGTTTCGCCATCGGGTGCCGGGTGGAGCATCCCCAGGCGCTCATCAACCAGGCCCAGTGGGGCCGGACAGAACTTCCCGGCCTCAAGGCAGCGGAATACCGACTGACCGCCAAAAATCCGGGCTTGCTGCCCGCCTACACCTTCTGCATGTGCCCGGGCGGAGTGGTTGTCCCGGCCACGCCTTATAAAAACACCAATATCGTCAACGGCATGAGCCGGTACCGGCGAAACGGGAACTTCGCCAACGCCGCCTGCGTGGCGGCCGTGGATCTTTCCCGCCTTCTCTCCCGGGAGGTGTCGCCCCCCGAAGCACTGGACTGGCTGGGCAGGCTTAAAAACCGCTTTTTCGAGGCGGCCGGCGGATATCAGGCCCCATTCATCACCATCCGGGAGTTTATCAACCGGAAAACAGCCGCCCATTCCATGACAAAATCCCCTGAATCCAGCTATCCCCTGGGACTGATACCCATGCCCCTATGGGAACTGCTGCCGGATGAAATCGAACAGGCCATCCGGGCGGGACTAAAGGAATTTTCCCGCAAGCTCAAAGGCTTTGACACCGGGATCATCATGGGCCTTGAAAGCAA
>PCSG01000018.1 GCA_002772195.1 Desulfobacterales bacterium CG23_combo_of_CG06-09_8_20_14_all_51_8
CAGCACCAGGAAATGATAGCAAATCTCAAAAAAGGGGATCGGGTCATCACCAGCGGCGGCATCTACGGTCTCATCACGGCCATAGACGAGAACACGGTCACCCTGGAAGTGGCGGAAAAAGTCCGTATTAAAGTCACCCGCAGCAGCCTTGCCGGTTTAAACAAATAAGACTCCTTGATTTAAAAAAATAACGGTAACAACAGACATATGAAAGGGCAAACGCATTGAAATATTTTTCCTGGCGAGCCGCACTGATAGGGCTGGTACTCATTGTATCGGTTATTTATGTCATCCCTACCTTCAAACCCGGATTGTGGCCGTATAAAAAAATCAACCTGGGGCTTGATCTCCAGGGGGGCATGCATCTTGTTCTGGAAGTACAAACTGAAAAAGCCGTGGAAAGCACCCTGGAGCGGATTCGAAACGAGCTGAGGGATTTGTTCCGCAAGGAGCAGGTCCGGCACCAGGGCATCGAACATTCAGGAAAAACCGGGCTGCTGATTCAACTCGCTGATTCCGAAAATTTTCAGAAGGATGTTGAAAAAATAGATGATTTGCTGGAAACAAACTTTGGTTCTGATGAAATCGTGTCCGATTCCATCGACTCGGCCACAAAGACGGTTAAATTGGTGCTAAAGGACAAATGGGTTCAGGATATTCAAAAACAGACCGTGGAGCAGGCACTGGAAACCATCCGCAACCGGATTGATCAGTTCGGTGTCAACGAGCCCGATATAAGGTTGCAGGGGGAGCGGCGTATTCAGGTCCAGCTTCCCGGGATCAAGGATACGGCGAGGGCCAAGGAATTGATCGGCAAAACCGCGCTTCTGGAATTCAAAATGCTCGATGAGGAGCATGATCTGGGGGCGGCGTTAAATGGCGAGGTCCCTCCCGGCAGTGTGGTCCTGTATTCGGCCGACGAAGCAAAGGACGGCCAGACCGGGAAAAAACAGCCGTATCTGGTGAAACAAAAAACCGAAATGACCGGCGCATCTCTTTCTGACGCCCGGGTGCAGATTGATTCTCAATTCAATGAGCCTTATGTGGCCATTGATTTTGACCGCAAAGGCGCAAGGGATTTTGAAAGAGTCACCGGCGAAAATGTCAAAAAACGCATGGCCATTGTTCTGGATAACAAGGTGTATTCCGCGCCCGTGATTCAGGAGAAAATTCCCGGCGGGAGCGCGCGGATCACCGGCAGCTTCAACGCTCAGGAGGCCCGCGATCTGGCCATTGTGCTGCGGGCGGGTTCTCTACCGGCGCCCGTGGAAATTATCGAGGAACGCACCGTGGGCCCATCCCTGGGTCGGGATTCCATCCACAAAGGCCTGCTGTCTCTGATCGTCAGCTCTCTTCTGGTTCTGGTATTCATAGCGATTTACTATAAGGTCTCCGGCCTTGTCGCGGATCTGGCCCTGGTTTTAAATATCCTGATGATCGCCGCAGGCTTGGCGATGTTCGGGGGCACGCTCAGCATGCCCGGCATCGCCGGCATTATTCTCACCATCGGCATGGCGGTGGACAACAATATTTTGATTTATGAGCGGATTCGGGAAGAGATGCGCCTCGGCAAAACGCCCCTGGCCTGCATTGACGCCGGATTCGACCGGGCCAGCATCACCATATTCGACGCCAACCTCACCACGCTGATCGCGGCCCTGGTTCTGTTCCAATTCGGCACCGGACCCATCAAGGGCTTTGCCGTGACCTTGAGCCTGGGGGTAACGGCGAGCATGTTTACGGCCCTGATCATGTCCCGCGCCGTCATTGATTATTTGTATGCAACCAATCGAATGAAAACACTCAGCGTCTAAAAGGGAATGTTCGCATGGAAATTATAAAGTCGGGTACCCGTATTGATTTTGTCGGGCTACGTTATTTTGCCTTTGGTTTTTCGTGTCTGTTGATTCTGGCCGGCATTTTTTCGCTCATCATCAAAGGCCCGAAGTTCGCCATTGATTTTGCGGGCGGGACCCTGATCCAGATTAAAGCCGCCCAGTCGGTCACGATTGATGCCATCAAAAAAGGGTTTGAAAAAGTCAATTTGGAAGGAACTGCGGTTCAGCAGATCGGCTCGGCTTCCGATAATGAATATTTGATTCGCGCCAAAACTCCGGCGGATACGGGAAAAGATTTTAGTGAAGCGTTGCAGGCGGATCTGGCGGCAGCCACGGGCGCGAAGGTCGATGTGCAGCGGGTGGAAATGGTAGGCCCCCAGGTGGGAAAAGACCTTCGGTCCAAAGCCCTGTATGCGCTTTTTTATTCGCTGGTGTTTATCGCCATTTATATTTCCGGCCGGTTTGAACAGAAATGGGGAACCAGCGGCATCCTGGCGGCTTTGATCACCGGATCAGTGTATATGGTTTCCCTGTTTAACGTCAGCATTCCGTTTTTGATTCTGCTGGCCCTGGTCGTCACCCTGCTGATGTTCTGGCAGCTCCGCCTCAAATACGCCATGGGCGCCATTGTGTCGTTGATTCATGATGTGACCATCACGATAGGCGCTTTGTCCCTGTTTAATTATGAGTTTACCCTCTCGATTGTGGCGGCGCTCCTTACCCTGATTGGTTTTTCATTAAACGACACCATCGTGGTGTTTGACCGGATCCGTGAAAATATCAAGAAGTATCCGCGTCTTCCCATGAATGAAATCATCAACCGGAGCGTCAATGAGACATTGAGCCGGACCATATTAACGAATTTAACCGCATGGACGACAGTGGTCTGTCTGTTCTTTCTGGGCGGGGAAATCACTCGGGATTTCGCCTTCTCCATGGTGGTGGGCGTATTTATCGGCACCTATTCCACCATTTATGTGGCAAACCCCATTCTGTTGATGTTTAAGGATGAGGGGGGCGGCGGTCAGGTTGCGCCGGCGGCGGCAAGGTGAAATAAAGGCTGAAGGTCTGGAAAAGGTTTTGAGCGGATTGATTCGTTCTCTGAGAAACGGGTAAGACCTTTTCCCCTCCCTTCGTCGTCTTTCACCTTTCAGCCATTGGACTTCAGTCTTCAGTCTTCAGCCTTCGGACTTCAGCCTTCGGACTTAAAATATGGAACATATTTTACCTTGGCTGGCGTTAAAAAATGTGTCGGGTGTGGGAAATCATCTGTATAAGCGCCTGATGGACCGGTTTCATTCACCGGAACAGGTGTTTGATGCGCCCAAATTCGAG
>PCSG01000433.1:0-1588 GCA_002772195.1 Desulfobacterales bacterium CG23_combo_of_CG06-09_8_20_14_all_51_8
GATGGGCACCATCAACAACAAGACCATCCAGATCATGAAGGCCGAGCAATCGGAACAGGTTTGCTATGTTCTCGTAGAGATACGGTAAATCGTTTTTTACAATTTGTAATTTTTCCAAAAAAAGCCTGGGGAGTTCTCCGGGCTTTTTTTATTCAATCCTGAAAAACCTGGCCCTCAGGGCCTGGTCAGAGTATAGAGGCTTTGCCATCTATACGGCTCAATGTTACTATAAGGTACAGTTGTCCCCCATGGAAATGACAACCTAAAATTGACCCCCTGCGATAACCCAATTTTGACCCCCCTGCAATTAAGTTAAAAAGCATCTATTCTCTTAAACCATTTCTGTTTCACGCAACAGTTCCAAAGCCTTTTGTTCATTATTGCCAATGTCAGTCCTGGATACGTCACCAATTAAAATCGGATAAGAGTATCCGGTTTCCTGGATTAAAAGTCCGCCAAACCCATCTGCGATTCTATAAATATTGAAAGTCTCACTATCATCGAACCATGTGGTGTTTTCAGGCGTAAAGTCATTTTTCATTCTGGAGATGTAAAAATTGAATTTGCTCTCTAATAACTATTATAGAAAGCGATGGTGCCGCCGTGGGTGTGTTGTGACAACTTTGGGGGAAAAAGATGAATAGAAAGAGGATAAAAATCGATTTAACATGCTGATAAATAATGGATAAAAATAAACTTAAAAAAAAATTAAATTTTTTTTAAGTTTTTTTAAATCATGGTAGTTTTGATGCCCGTGTAAAAAGTCAAAATTTCAAAAGCTTCAAGTTTTAAGCATATGCTCATTATTCGGAGTGATAGCCATAAAGAAATTTTTCAAGCCACGCCATTTTCTCAAAAAGTGTTCTTTGATAATTAAAAAGCATGATTACGCCTAAATTCGGATGATTTGTCATCATTCGGATCTGGATTTATGGCCATCCAGACAGCGGCGGCCCTGAACAGGTTGATGCCAATCGCTTTCAAGATCGCACAGAACTTGACCGCTTTAAAACCTCGAACCCTGAGTTGCTTCACTCCGGTCCGCCGGTCATATTCAGACATGGTGGCTTCAATTCCGGATCGCCACCGGTATCGGTCTTTAAATTCATCTGTCTGCTCATAAGTCCTTCGTTCGGCAATTCGCATCTCTTTTTCTGTGTAGTGGAGGAAGTAAGCTTCTTTCCAGCCTTGACCGGGCAGATGGCTTGATCGGGGCAGCCACAGCAATGGCCGGAATCAAATACCGCCGTATGCCGGGTCTTCTTTTTCTTGACCGCGACCGGGGCAAGCCCTTGCGGGCAGGTCACTACGTCCCTTGTTTCCGATAGCGCAAAGTCTGACAGGCAAATCCCGTTCTCATTTTTTTGCCCCATTGCTGGAGCAACAATTTCCACATGCCGCTGTTGTGCCTGAAGGCAGTTGTCATCGCCGCCGTAAAGGGAATCCGCCAGCACCTCTTTGGGAGCAAGGCCCGTTTCCTGAACGGATACGATAGCCGGGATCAAGGCATTGGCGTCGCTTTTGTGGGCTGGCTCTACCTCGACATGGGTGATCAGATTGAGGGTTGTTTCCCTGATTTCGTTATCTG
>PCSG01000433.1:1594-3194 GCA_002772195.1 Desulfobacterales bacterium CG23_combo_of_CG06-09_8_20_14_all_51_8
GAATATAGGTCTCCATAATCTGGACCTGATATCCCTGGCCTTTATGCCCGCTATAGGTGGCGTCCGGATCAGATGGATTTTGAAGCGAATCCGAGGGGATTTCTTTGGGCTTTTTCACCATGACGGACGGGCCGTCTTCGGATAATTGCACATTGCACTGATCATTTAAAATTCTCTCAAGCTGCTTGTAGGTGCGCATATCGCAAACCGCCGGGTGATTTTTAAACTGCATGACCAGATCGAAAAGGTCGCTGCTGACTATATCCAGTGTCTTATGGGCATTGGAAGGTTTTACCATGGAAAAGCATTGCATTGATTTTTCAGATAGATATCTCTCAATCAGGGCGGCATTGAGGCTGTCAAACAAATCCGTATGGTGCCGTTTCAGGTTGGTTAAAAAATTATGAATACCGGAGGCGAAAATTCCGATACGACCCAAACGACGCATATTGGATTTGATATGAACCGAATCAATGCGTTGATTGTCTGTATTGACTTTAAACGTATCCGCCAATTGTTTGGTGACGCACCCAAACAACAAATCGTCCATCCGGTTATCGATAAGGATTCTGCGCATATTCCATAGTGTTTTCGGGCATATATATTTTGCGGAATCCGATTCTTCCGTAATGTTGAGCGCATAATGCCACTGGATATTGAATGTCAGTTGATCGCAGGCCTCGTCATCCGTCAGATCAAACATCTGCTGGAAAATAAGCGCGCCCAGGACGGTATGCAGTTCCTTGGTGGGACGGCCGAAATCCTTTTCAAAAAAAGGGTACAAACTGCTGACAGGCAGATTGGGAAGGATTTTATTTTGAAACAACCCCGGCCACGTCTTGTCGAGCAACTGCCTTCTCTTGCGGCTGAGAAAGCGCCAGGGATCAAAAAGATCGAGCTGTTTGTGGTCTTTAACGCGAATCATGCTTTTTCCTTATAAAAATTTGATTTTATTATATAATCACTATAATATCGTCAAAGAAAAAGCAAGTACAATTTTTGTAAAATTCATAATTTCGGGCACTTAATTAAAAATACTTTTTACGGTTTCATCAAAATTAAGACATTCTGCCTCGATGGGGAGAAATTCATTGGCAAATGTCGTTTTACCGGCTCCATTTGGGCCAGCAATAATATAACATTTTTTTTGCATGCACGAGCACCCTTGCTTTTACCTAAATACAAGCTCAGCATCAGATTTTATTGAAATTCAGAATATTATATAAAGATATAACACAAATAAGAATATAAAAAAAATTAAATTATCATGAATGATTAAATTCCCAAAACCGACTCTTTATTGGATTGGGACCAAAACGACAGTATTTCAAAAATTTTCAGGAGTGGAGACTATCGATAAGCGGAGTCAGTATTCTTGGCTTTGGCTGGACACAACATCTTGATAAATCATTCCATTGATTTTTTACAAAAAATATTTCGAATCGCTATTGTATGCCGCACTGATGGCTGTGCCCCATGGCATTGTATTCCATGGCAAGCTGTACGATGCAAATCTTTCAAGTGCGCAGAAAATATTTTCACAAAGAAATTTAAAAAAGCCCTTGACTTCCATTTTACGGAAATGTTACAAAAATCAACG
>PCSG01000433.1:3234-3325 GCA_002772195.1 Desulfobacterales bacterium CG23_combo_of_CG06-09_8_20_14_all_51_8
GCTGTAATTGGTGACGAAATCCTCAAAAAAACCACCGTCCAAAAGAGATGGGAAGGTGAGGAGAGTAGGTTGATCCATAAGCCAGAAGACG
>PCSG01000079.1 GCA_002772195.1 Desulfobacterales bacterium CG23_combo_of_CG06-09_8_20_14_all_51_8
CGTTAAAAAAGGTTTCCCATCAGACGCCGGTATGTCCAAATCCGCCGCTGTTGCGCTCGGAATCCTCCAGGCTGTCCACCAGTTCAAATTTGGCTTGGCAGACCGTATGAATGACCATCTGGGCGATGCGGTCTCCCCGCTGGATCGTGAAAGCTGTTTTCCCAAGATTGACGAGGGCGATTTTCACTTCTCCGCGGTAATCCGCGTCAATGGTCCCCGGCGCATTGATGAGAGTGATGCCGTGCTTGACCGCCAGGCCGCTTCGGGGTCGGATCTGGGCTTCAAAACCAGGCGGCAGGGAAATGGCAAAGCCCGAAGGGACCAGAATGATCTCTCCGGGCATAATGGTCACCGGCTCTTTAACGGCAGCACAGATGTCCATCCCCGCCGCATGCGGGGTCATGTACCGGGGCAGGGGGATGTCCCCATCCTGATCCGGTCGAAGCCTTCGGCAGTGAATGACAGTCACATCCGGCATGGCTGAAAAATACCGGACAATGCAAGGGCTTTTCCCATCGGGATGATCATGGGGTTATTCGGGTTTTTTATCGTCGGTCAAGAGGGCCTTGCGGCTCAGTTTGATTTTGCCGTCCCGGGTGACATCAATGACTTTGACTCTCATCATGTCGCCTTCCTTGACGATATCCGTGACCTGTTTGACGCGATAGTTGGCAAGCTCGGAAATATGAACGAGTCCGTCGGTTTTGGGCTTGATCTGCACAAAAGCGCCGAAATCGGTTATTTTAACAACTTTACCTTCATATATGGCCCCGATTTCAGGGTCCATGCCGATATCCTGGACCATTTGCACGGCCCGGTCGCCTTCGTCCTTGTTGACGGCGGCGATTTTGATAATGCCGTTGTCGTTGATTTCAATCTGAGTATTGGTTTCGTTCTGGATGGCCCGGATCATCTTGCCGCCGGGTCCGATTACCTCGCCGATGCGTTCCGGATTGATCTGAATCGCATACACATGCGGCGCATAGGGAGACATATGATCCCGATGGGAGCTGATGGCTTCCTGCATTTTTGAAAGGATATGCAGCCGGCCAGATTTGGCCTGATCCAGGGCTTTTTTCATGATGTCCCGGGACAGTTCAAGGATTTTGATGTCCATCTGCAGGGCCGTGATGCCCTCGGCGGTGCCGGCCACCTTGAAATCCATATCGCCGGTGTGGTCTTCGTCGCCCAGGATATCCGAAAGCACGACAGTGGTGTCGCCGTCGGTGACGAGTCCCATGGCAATTCCTGAAACCGGGGCTTTAATGGGAACCCCGCCGTCCATCAGGGCCATGGACGCCGCGCACACGGTGCCCATGGAGGACGACCCGTTGGATTCCAGTACTTCGGATACCAGGCGGATGGTATAATCAAAATTTTCCTTGTCGGGCAGGACTTTTTGAATGGCCCGGCGGGCCAGGGTGCCATGGCCGACATCCCGGCGGCTTGGGCCGCTGAGTCGCCGCACTTCACCGACGCTGTAAGGCGGGAAATTATAATGCAGCATAAACGAGCGGTTTTCTTCGCCGCTTAACGTTTCGATCCTCTGTTCATCAGGTCCGGAACCCAGGGTCAATATGCCGAGCACCTGGGTTTCGCCCCTTGTAAACAGAGCGCTGCCGTGAACACGCGGCAAAATGCCGGCTTCACAGGTGATGGGCCGGACTTCGTCAAAGGCCCGGCCGTCAATGCGGCGGCCCTGTTTGAGGATCATATCCCGGCAGATCTTCTTTTCCAGATCGTTGAAAATTGCGGAGACTTCGTTTTTGCGATCCGCATAATCCTCCCCGAGACTTTCAAAAATCTCAGCTTTGAGTTCGGAAAGCGCGGTGTTCCGTTTGGCTTTTTCCCGGATTGTCACGGCCTGGGGGATTCTTTCCCGGGCGGCAGCGTCGATTTTTGCCACCAGATCCGGATCCATTTCTTTGGGTGCGAAGGCGCGTTTGGGAACTCCGGCCGCTTCCACCAGTTTTTCCTGGATATCAATGATGGATTGCAGCTGCTGGTGGCCGAAAAATATGGCTTCCAGCATTTCCGCTTCACTGACGATGTTGCCGCCGCCTTCGACCATGGTGATGCCGGTCCGGCTTCCGGCGACCATCACGCTGATATCGGAAAGTTTGCGTTCTTCAATGGTGGGATTGGCGATCCACTTCCCGTCGATGCGGCCCACGCGGACGCAGGCCACCGGACCCGCAAACGGGATGTCCGATATCATCAGCGCCGCGGACGCGCCGTTTAATGCCAGGACATCCGGATCATTGGCTTTGTCCATGGACAGAACCGTGACAATCACCTGGGTTTCAAAAGCATAGCCTTTGGGAAACAGAGGCCGGATGGGCCGGTCGGTCAGGCGGGCGGTCAGGGTTTCCTTGTCGCTGGGCCGGCCGATTTCCCGCCGGAAATAGTTTCCGGGAATGCGCCCGGCGGCGTAGATGCGTTCCTGATATTCCACGGTAAGCGGCAGAAAATCTACATCCGGCCGTTCATCGTGGGAAGAAACCACGGTTACCAGAACAATGGTCTCCCCATATTGAACGGTGACTGCTCCGGATGCCTGACGGGCGACTTTTCCGGTTTGAAGGCGAAGTGTTTCTCCCCCGATTTCCGTACTGAAAGAAAATTCCATATTAATCTAATCTCCTGATAACAAGCCGACGTTCAAAAGTCCCGGGCAAAAACCAAACTTGAAAAGCCGCCTGATGGGTGTTTGTGATAATCCCCAAACGTCGATATGCCTGAATGTATGCCGGATATGATGGATACACATCTTTTCGAGGGGGGATTGTTTTTTTATCGCCGCAATCCGAGTTCTTTGATGATGGAGCGATAGCGATACACATCTTTATTTTTTACATAATTTAAGAGCCTTCGGCGCTTGCCGACCATGACAAGCAGACCTCTCCGGGAATGATGGTCTTTTAAGTGAATTTTTAAATGCTCGGTCAGGTGGGTGATGCGGTTCGTCAAGAGGGCGATCTGAACTTCAGGGGACCCTGTGTCCGCTTCGTGAAGTTTGAACCGGTTGATGGTTTCGGTTTTCATTTCTGTTGGGGTGTTCACTGTTTCCTCCTCCATGGGTATATTTTAAAACTTAAACAGGTTACTATCATATTATGGATTGTAAAAAACACAACAATAATTATACCGGTCCTGCGTTTCATCCGCGCGCACCACGGCAAGTAGCTGGTTCCCCTCATCGACAATTTTGATGAACGGGCTGCTGCCATGGGCCGTCTTCAGTTTTAAATCATCGGATGTAATGGGTTTCCCGTATTTTATCTTCTCCATCAGACCGCTATCGGCAATATGCGGCAACATATCGTCAATGGCATCCGGCATGGAAATGAGCCGATCCTGGAGCGTTTCCAGTGTCGGATGAGATTCGATCTCCGCAAGCGGGGTCGCATCATG